>CAYMQO010000049.1:2729-5233 GCA_964392405.1 uncultured Marinobacter sp. | reverse complement strand
TTGCGCTCATGGGTAGCCGGAATATGGGCTTTCAGATGCTCACCGCAGGCCTGGATGCAGTCGACGAACCCCTGGCAGGTCTTGCCGTCGCGCACCTGTTGGGTGAATCGGGCCACGATATCCTGCCATACCTGGTTATCGATCCGGGCGGAGATGCCCCGGTCCACCAGGATTTCCACATAGCGCTCAGCCTCTGACACAAAAATCAGCATGCCCGTGCTGTCTGCGGTATGGTGCAGATTCTGCTCCAGAAACTGCCGCCGGGCCAGATTGGACGCCCGCCAGAAGCGGACGTGGCGGGGGATCAGCAGCGTGTTGATACGGGGTATCCGGAACAGGACCCCCAGCACCACAAAGATGCCCCACTGCACCAGCACCAGGGAATAGACGCCCAGCCAGCCGGTGAAATAATTCACCAGTCCCGGCAGCAGCAGGGCCAGCAGGCCGGCCCACAGCAGCGGAATATAGGAATAGTTGTCGGCCCGGGCGGCCAGTACGGTGACCAGCTCAGCATCCGTCTCACGCTCAACCGCTTTGATCGCGGCAGTCACTTCGTTCTGTTCAGCCTTGGTCAGAAGGGTCATGGGTTAACTGCTCCCTGAATGCTGCACGTCCATTTAACTACCATCCGCCGGATGCTCCGCCACCACCGAAACCCCCACCGCCACCGCTGAATCCGCCCCCACCACCGAAACCGCCACCACGGCCGCCCAGGGCGCCGCTCAGCACCGCCGCTGCCAGCACGCCACGATGGCCACCGCGGCCGCTGCCGCCGATCAGTGATATGAACGAGAGCACAAAGATAAAGAAGAAAATGACGGCAAACAGATTGGGCTTGTCCTCTGCCGCAGGCCGGGCCTTGCCTGTCGGCGTTAGCACCAGCTCGCCGCCAAGCACCTGAACCATCGCGGTTGCACCCTGAGTGATGCCGCCGACAAAATCCCCCTGGCGGAATGCCGGCGTGATGATCTGGTTGATAATCGTCGCCGCTGCGGCATCGGTCAGCTCCCCTTCCAGACCGTAGCCGACTTCGATTCGCACCCGCCGCTCCGCTTCCGCCACAATCAGTAACGCACCGTTATCCTTCCCTTCCTGGCCAATTCCCCAGTGGCGGCCCAGCTGATAGCCGAAGTCTTCGATGCTGTAGCCCTGCAGGTCCGGCAGCGTAACGACGACCACCTGATTGGTGGTGGCCTCTTCATGGGCTGCCAGCATTTGCGTCAGGGACGCTTCCTGTTCCGGTGGCAGCATGCCGGCCTGATCCACGACACGTCCGGTCAGCTCCGGAAAATCCGGTGCTCCCTGGGCCAGAACCAGCCCGGGCAGTAATACCAATGCCAGCAAAGCGGGAAGCAAGGGCAAACGGATCATCAGAACTGGACCCGTGGCGCCTGGTCTGCGTTTTCAGCAGTGGCCTTGAAGTTCTCCCGGATTTCCAGGTCGCTGTACAACAGGCTGTGCCATATGCGGCCGGGGAAGGTGCGGATCTCGGTGTTGTAACGCTCCACCGACTGGATAAAGTCCCGCCGTGCTACCGCAATGCGATTCTCAGTCCCTTCCAACTGGGATTGCAGGGCCAGAAAATTCTGGTTCGACCGCAGCTCGGGGTACCGTTCGGACACCGCCATCAGCCGGCTTAAAGCGCTGGTCAGCTGGCCCTGGGCCTGCTCGAACTGCTGCAGCTTGCGGGGATCATCGAGAATGCTTTCGTCCACCTGAATGGACGTGGCGCGGGACCGGGCCTCAATGACAGCCGTCAGCGTCTCCTGTTCCTGGGCGGCGAAGCCCTTCACCGTTTCCACCAGGTTCGGCACCAGGTCCGCACGACGCTGATACTGATTCTCGACCTGGGACCAGGCCGCTTTCACCTGCTCATCGTAGGTGGGAATGTTGTTGATGCCGCAACCGCTGATCAAGGCCGCCAGCACTACCAGCAACGTCAGTCGCAGAGGAAGCCATCGTCCGGACTTCTGAGTCTCAACCATCATGTTTCTTCTCATCCTGTTCCCTGTCATGAGTACCACCCTGCCCGGCCAGCGAGCCCCGACATATTAACACCAAATCATGCAAACGATGACCAGGGCGAGGCGGCACCGCCACCGGGTTTCTGCCGGTAGTCGGGATCTGTCCAGCACACCGGCAGCGCCTCCCCGGACGGGAACGCCAACCGGGACTTATCGATGGGCTCCGGGTCCTGGGCTTCTTCGCCATAATGGACACTACCGGTCACCTCGGCGCAGTTGGGATCAAAGAGCGCTCTGACATCACTGATTTCCACCAGGTGACCCGTGTTTTTCTCCGCCAGTAACATGAAGCATTCCTCCGTGACAGGTAAAGGCTGATTCCCACAATGTGGGCCCTGACCCCGCTATCTGCAAGTATCACCACCATTTACCGCACCCCCGTCAGCGCGCATTAACAAGGCGTAACCGCGAAAAGGTTTATTCCACCGGAAGTGGCCTCAGAACCGGCTTCAGGTGATCTATTCTTCAGGATCACCAGCC
>CAYMQO010000049.1:0-2629 GCA_964392405.1 uncultured Marinobacter sp. | reverse complement strand
GATCACCAGCCGCAAGCCGGATGACCTGAAGGCTTTCTCCGACAAGATTATTGAGGTGGTCGGCAGCTAACCATTTCATTGCGTAACCTTCATGCATTTGTCGGGAGGCCGCTGCTACCCTTTCCGAAACGGCCATAGCGAAATGGCGTATCACCTGAACGAGAAAACCGCCACAAGGAGACCTGCGCATGTTTTCCCGTATATTTCCGTTACTGGTCACCGGTGCGTTAGTCACCGGCTGCGCCACCGACCCGGGGCCGAAGCCCGACGACCAGCTGGCAGCCACGGAAGCAGCACTACTGTCGGCCACCAATGCCGGTGGAGAGGATACCGAACCCAGCATGATCATCGGGGCTCGTGAGAAACTGAACACCGCCGAAAACCTCATCGCCGACGAACGCTATGAAGAAGCCAGACGCCTGCTGGAACAGGCAGAGGTCGATGCACGGCTGGCGGAAGCCCGGGCGGATACGCAAAAAGTACGTGAAGAGCTCGGCGACGTCAGGACCAGTATCGATTCCCTGCGCCGGAACCTGGAAAACCAGAACTGACCACAAGGAGGCGATATGAAACGGCATTACTTTGGCACAGTTCCGGTCATTACCCTGGCGGCCCTGCTCACAGCCTGCGCCAGCACACCACCGGAAAGCCCTGCCCTGAACGAGACAAAAGCCGCCTACGATGCGGCGGTGGATGATCCTGAAATTGCCCGTAATGGCCTCTCCCATCTGCGGGACGCCAATGCCGCGCTTGACCGTGCTGAAGCCCTGCGGGCGGAAGGTGGCAAGGAGGAAGCAATGGGCCACCAGATCTACCTGGCTAACCGCCACCTGGAACTCGCCCGGGAGCAGAGCCTGCGCTCGGAACTTCAGGAAGAACTCCGGGAGGCCGAACGGCGCCGGGATGACCTGCGCATTCGTATCGGTGACCGTCGCGCACAGGAAGCCGAGCTTCAGGCCCGCATGCTCCGGGAGCAGATGGACCGCCTGGAAGCCGAGCAGACGGATCGCGGCATGGTGATGACCCTGGGTGATGTCCTGTTCGATATCGACAAATCGGACCTCAAGCCTGGCGGCGAGCGTACCGTTCGCAAGCTGAGCGACTTTTTACGGGAGTATCCCGGCTACCGGGTACGGGTAGAAGGCTACACCGACAGTACCGGTGAGGCCTCCTATAACCAGGAACTGTCCCTGCGCCGCGCGCAATCGGTACAGAACCAGCTCCTGGAAGATGGCATTTCCCCGGACCGGGTGGAAGTCCAGGGCCTGGGTGAGGATTATCCGAAGGCGACGAACACCACGTCAGCGGGTCGTCAGGAAAACCGCCGGGTCGAGATTGTCATCTCTGACCGGGACGGCAACATCGGCTCTCGCTGATCAGTCTGGCAGTAAAAAGGCCCCGCAACCATCAGGCTGCGGGGCCTTTTTTTATACCGGTTCTGAGACTCAGGCGGCGGTTGTCGCCTCGTCTTCCGGGATCTCATGACGGATCAGGAAGTCAAATGCGCTCAGCGCCGCCTTCGAGCCTTCACCCATGGAGATCACGATCTGCTTGTAGGGCACCGTGGTGGCGTCACCGGCGGCGAACACACCCGGAATGGACGTTTCGCCACGCTCATTGATAACGATTTCACCGTGCTGGCTCAGTTCAATATCACCTTTCAGCCACTCAGTGTTCGGCACCAGGCCAATCTGAACGAACACGCCCTCGAGAGCCACATGGTGGCTTTCACCGGTCTTGCGGTCCGTATAGTTGAGGCCCGACACCTTGCCGTTCTCACCCACAATTTCTGTGGTCTGGGCAGAAACGATGATGTCCACGTTCTTCAGGCTGCGCAGCTTGTCCTGCAGCACCTGGTCAGCGCGCATCTGGTCACCGAACTCGATCAGGGTGACATGCCCTACCAGGCCGGCCAGGTCGATCGCGGCCTCAACACCGGAGTTACCGCCGCCGATCACCGCCACCGGCTTGCCTTTAAACAGCGGGCCGTCACAGTGCGGACAGTAGGCCACACCCTTGTTACGGTACTCATCCTCACCGGGCACACCCAGCTGGCGCCAGCGGGCACCTGTCGACAGGATCACGCTGCGGGCCTTCAGCGACGCGCCATTGGCCAGACGGACCTGATGGTAGCCACCGGTTCTGGCAGCCGGAATCAGCTTTTCCGCCTGCTGCATGTTCATGATATCGACGTCATACTCTTTAACGTGCTGTTCCATGGCTGCCACCAGCTTCGGGCCTTCGGTGTAAGGCACCGAGATCAGGTTCTCAATGGCCATGGTGTCAGCTACCTGACCGCCAAACCGTTCGGCTGCAATACCCGTGCGAATACCCTTGCGTGCGGCGTATATCGCTGCGGCGGAGCCCGCCGGACCACCACCAATGACCAGCACTTCGTACGGCTCTTTCTCGTTGAGCTTCTCGGCGGCACGGGCGTCAGCCTTATCGTCCAGCTTCGCTACAATCTCTTCCAGTGTCATGCGTCCCTGACCCCAGGACTGACCGTTCAGGAACACGGACGGCACGGCCATGACTTCTTTCTTTTCCACTTCATCCTGGAACAGCGCACCGTCAATAGAGGTATGACGGATCTTCGGGTTCAGGATGCTCATCAGGTTCAGCGCCTGCA
>CAYMQO010000048.1:0-10003 GCA_964392405.1 uncultured Marinobacter sp. | reverse complement strand
CTGGCGTGCTTCTGCATGACCTTGATGGCTTCCACCGGCGCCGGATAGTTCTTCCCGGCCTGGCCGGCGACAAACGCCTTGGCGGTTTCAAACGCCATCATGTTTTCCATGTTGTTCAGCCGGATCTTGCCTTTTTTCTCTTCCCGGCGGGCCATGTAGTCGAGCTTGCCTTCGTTGCACTGCTCGATAATGGCGCGGGCGGCATCCATCAGCTTGTCGCTCTCAACTACCGCGTCCACAGCGCCTTCTTTCAGGGCCTTGTCAGCACGGTTCTCGGAACCCATGCAGATCCACTCAATGGCGTAGTCGACGCCCACCAGGCGGGACAGACGAACGGTACCGCCGAACCCAGGGAAGATACCCAGTTTGACTTCCGGCAGGCCCACTTTGGCCTTGCTGTCCATTACCCGGTAGTCTGTTGCCAGGCCCATCTCGAAACCGCCGCCCAGGGCCATGCCGTTAAAGCAGGTCACGGTCGGGAACGGCAGGTCTTCAATATCATTGAACACGCCGTTGGCGGTGAGGTTATTGTCGATCAGCTCCTCTTCAGGACCGGCAAACAGGTCGGTGAATTCGGTGATATCGGCGCCGACGATAAAGCTGTCTTTACCGCTGGTGACTATCAGCCCCCGGAGGTTGCCTTGCGCCTTCAACTTGTCGGTGGCAGCGCGCAGTTCCTCAATGGTGAGGCGGTTGAACTTGTTCACTGACTCGCCCTGCAAGTCAAAGTTCAGCTGCGCAATTCCGCCTTCGATCTCTTTTACGGTGATGGCTTTACCTTCGTAAATCATCAACTGATCTCCAGTCTGTGTTGATTGCTGTGCCCTAACCGGCTGTTATCGGAACCGGTACAACAGCGGATTGTCGGCCACTGCCCTGACGCCCTGAAGCGGCGGACGCCAGACCTGACGGACCGAAATTCATACGGTCGTTTGAATCCGATGGAGCACACCTTGTGAAAAAATGACGAACTTGTCAATCAATTTATGACCCTCGTCGCTCCCCTGTTCTCTCATCCTTACCTGAAACCCCGAAGTCGGGCCCGAACTGTAAAATCGCGTAAAATTCCGGAACAGTGTCGCAAACTGCAACGCCGCGCTTGATTGGCCCTACGGCTTAATTTAGCTTTGTGATCCGGATCCCGTCCATTCCAACAAAAAAGCGCATCGCCTTGGAGTACTGCAACGATGAAAAACCCTTGCCTCCGCATACCTTCAGTTCTGGCAGCCCTGGTCCTGCTGCTGGCAAGTTCGCTGCAAGCTCACGCTGATGAAGGTGCAGCTTTCCTGCGCGAGCTTCACGAATTCCGTATCAACAACTTCATGGCACTCAGTGCCTACTACCGTTACAGCGCCACCAAGGACGCAGACGCCGAAGCCTCTGTGCGGGAACTGATGGGTGTCGCCACCCGCAGCCTTCAGACGGTTTCTGAAAGCGCCGCCAACATCCTGACAAAAGACCAGCTTGCCTCCCTGCGGACCGAGTTCGGATCCTTCAGTGAGCTTATGGCCCAGAACCTCCGGGACGTGATCGAAATCGGCTACCCGGACCTGCGGCTGGTGGCTGAAATGGCCAACCAGACCGTCAGCATGAGTAACGTGGCCCATGAGCTTTACGCTCAGGCCAGGGACAGCTCCCAGGTGCCCATCAAGCCGGAAGTGGAAACTGCCCGTTCGGCCTCCGTTCTAATAGCGCAGATGCTTTCCCGCTACGCTGCCCGCTCCTACAGCCCGGTAACCCAGACGTTCCAGGGAGCTGCTGGCCTGGCTCCGCTGGATGAGCAGGCCCGGGAACTGGACAGCCTGATTACCGAGTTCGTAACGTCCACGGGTGAGGGAAACCTGAAGCACTCCGCCGTGGAAATCAAGACCAAGTGGGCTTTCATTCGCGATTCGTACATCAACTATAACAAGCAGAATGTGGTGTTCGTTATCGAGCGCTACTCCCGCGCCATTCTGGACCAGCTGAGCGCGGCCGTAGAAAGCCTGCAGAGCGCCTGAATACCGACAACAAGCGACGTACTGACGACAACGGGCCATCTACGGATGGCCCGTTTTTCATTATTTGACACGGGTCAGTGTCCCGTGGTGTAAACTTGGTTAGTGTAGTGGCTACACACCCGGAACCTGGCAACAGCCCTGCCTGTCTCAGGTTCTGTCATAACAAGGAGTTGTGCCATGTCTCTCTACAGCAAGATCCTGGTCGCCATCGATCTCACCGAAGAGGCTCCCCAGGTCCTCAAGAAAGCCGTCACCCTGAGTCAACAAAACAACGCCCAGCTGCTGCTGGCCCATGTGGTGGAGCCGGTGGGCTATGCATACGGAGGAGATATTCCCATGGACCTCAGCGAGTTGCAGGATCAGCTCGACAAGGCCGCACGGGAACAGTTGGCGCTCTATGGAAAGGAATACGGCATTGCCGAGGAAAATCAGATCGTCGCGGTGGGCCGGCCTGAGTCCGAAATCCATCACCTTTCCGAGGAGCGGGGCGTTGATCTCATTGTGGTGGGCAGCCATGGACGCCGCGGGATCCAGTTACTACTGGGCTCCACTGCCAACGGCGTGCTCCATGGAGCAAAATGTGATGTGCTTGCAGTAAGAATCCACTGACACCCTTCCTTTATGGGTCGGGCACTACCGGCTTGTGGTACCGGAACCCGACCCATTCGCGGCCATCGGGTTCAGGTACCGCCCTGCATCTCTTCCAGTTCCATCCAGCGTTCGATGGTCTGCTCCAGGCTGACTTCGGTGTCCGCCAGCTCTTTTAGTACAAGGTTTATCTGATCCGCATCCTGCTGGTAGAAATCCGGCTCCGAAACCCGTTCGTTCAGTTTTTCCAGCTGTGACTCCAGCGCCTCAATCTGCCCCGGCAGTTGCTCCAGCTCCCGCTTGTGCTTGTAGCTGAGCTTTGCCGGAGGTTTATCCGCCTGAGTCCGCTCTGCGACCTTGCCGGAGTCGGGGGCTTTTGCCGGACGGCTTTCGCTGGCACCAGTGCCGGCCGATTCGACTTCAGTCGGGAAACGCCCGCCCTGATGACGCCAGTCGGAGTAGCCGCCGACGTATTCCCGGACTTTGCCAGAGCCATCCAGGAAGAGGGTGTCGGTAGCGATGTTGTCGAGGAATTCCCGGTCGTGGCTGATAACGATAACGGTGCCTGCGAACTCCACCAGACGGGACTCCAGCAGCTCCAGGGTTTCCACGTCCAGGTCGTTGGTAGGCTCATCCAGCACCAGTATGTTGGCCGGCTTGCTGAAAAGCTTGGCCAGCAGTAACCGCGCACGTTCGCCGCCGGAGAACACCCGCACCGGTGACCTGGCCCGCTGGGGGGAAAACAGAAATTCCTGCAGGTAGCCCAGCACATGCTTCTGCTGGCCGTTGATCTCAATGTATTCCCGACCTTCAGACAGGTTATCCAGCGCGTTGCGCTCCAGGTCCAGCTCACCCCGTAGCTGGTCGAAATAGGCAACCTGCAGATTGGTACCGAGCCTGATGCGGCCTTCGGTGGGTTCCAGATTTCCAAGCAGAAGCCGGACCAGCGTGGTTTTGCCGGTGCCGTTCTCCCCCACCAGCCCGATTTTGTCGCCCCGCAGGATGGTGAGGTTCAGATCGCTGATGATCTCCCGGCCATCGGGATACCGGAACGCCGCATCGACGGCTTCCACCACCAGCTTGCCGGACCGGGACGCATCCTCTACCGAGAAACTGGCGGTGCCTACCCGCTCGCGGCGCTGACGTCGCTCCTCCCGCATGGCCTTGAGTGCCCTTACCCGTCCCATGTTACGGGTACGCCGGGCTTTGATGCCCTGCCGGATCCACGCCTCTTCCTGTTTCAGGCGCTTGTCGAACAGCGCGTTCTGCCGCTCTTCCTCTTCCAGTGCCTTTTCCTTGAGCTCAAGGTACCGGTCATAACTGGCAGCGAAACTCACCAGGTGCCCCCGGTCCAGCTCGACGACCCGGGTTGCCATCCTGCGGATAAACGCCCGGTCGTGGGAGACAAAAATAATGGCGCCGCGGAACTGGCCCAGGGCCTCTTCCAGCCACGCGATGGCAGGTACGTCCAGATGGTTGGTGGGTTCGTCCAGAAGCAGGACGTCCGGCTCTGAAACCAGCGCCTGGGCCAGCAGTACCCGACGCTGCCAGCCCCCTGAAAGGGTGTTGAGGGTCTGGTCGGGGTCGATGCGGTACTGTTGCAGGATAGCGGTCACCCGCTGATCCAGCCGCCAGCCATCCAGGGCTTCCAGGCGCTCCTGGACTTTCATCAGCTCTTCCAGGGAGGCCTCATCCGCCTGCTGGGACAACTGATGGAACCGGGTGAGCAGAGCGCCGGTCTCCGGAAAGGCGTCGGCCACGACTTCATAGGCGGTGCGGGTATCGTTGGTCGGCAGCATCTGTGGCAGTACCGCCAGCCGGGCCCCACTCTCGAGCCTTACCACCCCGCCGTCCGGCGTCACGTCCCCCGCGATGATCTTCAGCAGCGTGGACTTTCCTTCACCGTTGCGCCCGAGCAGACACACGCGTTCACCGGGCTCAATGACCAGGGAAGCCTGATCCAGCAGTGGCTGAACACCATAAGCCAGGGAAATGTTCTCGAGGGTCAGCAGGGCCATAAACCGTATTACTCCTTGGATTCAGTAAGCGTGACCGGGTCTCCGACACGGAGGACGCCGGGTCCCTGATGGACTGCGTTAACTCCAAACAGAACGCCGTCGTCGGTGCGTCGGAAGCCAGCCAGGGTTTTCATGGGCTCGCCGTCGGGACTGCGGTTGCCGTCGTCAGGATCAACGGTAATCATGATGCAGCGGCTGCAGGGCTTTACAACCCGGACCGGTGCCGTACCCAGGGTCATGTCGAGCCAACGATCTTCGTCCCAGGCGGCGGCGCCTTCAACCACGACATTGGGGCGGAAGCGACGCATATCACCGTAGCCGGGGCAGCGCTGCGCCAGATCGTCCAGGGATGCCTGGTTAGCCAGCAACAGCGGAAAGCCGTCGGCAAAACTGACGGGGTGGACGCCGGTCAGGCTGGCATGGTGTGCCGGCCGGGTGACAGTCTCGGGCATATAGACCAGTTTGACCGCCGTACCCAGATACGTGGAGATCGCCTCGGAGGCACTGCCGGCCTCTTCCAGCACACCAGAGACCTGGTCCCGCCAGACTACCACTTCCCGCGTTCGCGTGCCCGCCACCACAGGCACGGCACCATGAACCGGCACGTCGAGTACCAGCTGGTGGTTATCAAACCAGGGCCGGATCCGGGCCAGAGCCGGATACTTGCGCTGGGTAATAAAACGCCCCTGATCGTCCACCAGCATCCAGCGCCGGTCATTGGCGGGGCCGAAGCGGTCCAGGATCAGGGAGTCGGTCGCGATGCCGCCCAGGGATTTAACCGGGTAATAAAACAGCGCTCTGATTTTCATCTACTTTCCGGGGTGGCGAAGGAACTGGGCCAGTATACTGAAGTCCGGCCGGAGTGCGGGGTATAAACGAAAAAACCCGGCCGTTTCGGGCCGGGTTTCCGGAATCTGGAGCGGGAAACGAGATTCGAACTCGCGACCCCAACCTTGGCAAGGTTGTGCTCTACCAACTGAGCTATTCCCGCTGAATATCGGCACAGGGCCTATCAACGGCTGCGTATTCTACTCACCGAAACGGACTCGTCAACTGTTTTTTGATTATTTTGAAACTCGCTAACCGATTTATTACTGTCCCCAACTGCTGGCACCACCGCCCAGGTATTCCTCCTCCTCGGCCGTGGACTGCCGTTTCAGAGCGCGGTTGCGGTGGGGAAAGCGCCCAAATCGCTCGATAACGGCATGATGGTCATGGGCTGCTTTCAAAAAACTTTCCAGGAAACTGCCAAGGGGGCCGTCATGGCTGGCGGCAAGCTGTTCATAGAGCTCTACCGCCCGTTGCTGGTGAGACAGTTTTTCAGAATGCTGCAGCGGCATGTAGAAGAACGCCCGGTGAATCGGCACCAGTTGCGTGTCAGCGCCAGCCTTGACCCCTTCGAGGGCCAGCTCTACTGCCTGTTGATCATTAGAGAATGCCAGCTCACCCCCGCGGTGGATATGACGGGTAAACTGATCCAGCAGGATGATCTCTGCCAGCCGGCCGCCGGGTTCCTTGCGCCAGTGGTCCAGCCCGTTTTCAGCGGCAAACAGCACCATGGACATGAAACGTCGGCGAATTTCCCGGTCAAAGGCCTTCGAGGCCCGAAACCAGCGATCACGGTGTTCCCGGTCTGGCAAGCCGTGCTCATCCAGCGGACCAAACCAGTAATCCAGCAGTTCATTCCAGGCGAACATAATGTCTCCGGCGGTTGGATTCGCAGTTGGGATGACGCAGTTATACACTGGATCCCATATTCTCCATAGGAGCACACACCCATGACGGCCTCAACCCGGATTCTGTTACTCGCCCATGGCAGCAGTGATCGCCGCTGGTGCGAGACCTTTGAGACCCTTGCGGCCCCGACGCTCGACGCCCTGCCCGAGGCCCGCATTGCCTATATGGAGCTGGCCGAGCCCTCCCTGGAATCACAGATAGTACAGGCCGCCGCCGATGGCATTACGGATGTTCGGGTCGTGCCCCTGTTTCTGGCGGCCGGACGCCATCTTCGCCGGGATGTGCCTGCCATGCTGGAAGCTCTGAAAACCCGCCTTGGCGTGAATGTGGTCCTGCTGCCCCCCATCGGCGAAAACCCCCGCCTGGCCCACGCCCTGAAGGAGATCGTTACTGACTCGCTGGAGACCTGACCATGACCGAAAAGACTCTGCTGATCACCGGGGGTACCGGCTTTATCGGCCAGGCCCTCTGCCAGGAACTGCTACGGGCGGGTTACCGGATTGATGTGCTGAGCCGGCAGGACCCGGAAACGGTACGTGCCTTGTGTGGCCGGGTGAGTCCCATCCGCGGGCTATCGTCCATACGCGGTGGTGCTGGCTACCATGGCGTGGTCAATCTCGCCGGCGAGAGTATCGCCGGAAAACGCTGGAGCGAAGCCCGTAAGCGGACCCTCAGAAACAGCCGCATCGCCCTGACCGATGAACTGGTCGATGTGCTCCAGAGCTGCCAGCAATTGCCCGAGGTGATGGTGTCGGGTTCCGCTGTAGGCTTTTACGGTGACCAGAAACAGCACCCGGTTACCGAAACAACGCCGCCGACGGATGAATTCAGCCACCGCCTTTGCGCAGACTGGGAGCGTTCGGTGTTACCTCTGGAGCAGAAAGGCGTACGCACCTGCTTTTCCCGCACCGGCGTTGTTGTCGGCCGGGACGGCGGTTTTCTTCAGCAGATGGCTCCGCCGTTCCGGGTGGGGCTGGGCGGTCGCATGGGTTCCGGCCAGCAGTACATGCCGTGGGTTCACCGGGCAGATGTAGTCAGTGCAATTCGATGGATGCTAGAAAATCCACAGGCTCGGGGGGCCTATAACGTGGTCAGTCCGGAGCCGGTCACCAATGCCGAATTTTCCCGGACGCTGGCACGGGTTCTCAACCGCCCTGCGATCATGACGGTGCCCGCTTCGATGTTAAAACTGGCGCTGGGGGAAATGTCCCGGCTATTGCTGACCGGGCAGCGGGCCGTACCAGAGCGTCTGCAGGCGGCAGGATTTGAGTTCCGGTACCCGCAACTGGAGCCGGCGCTGCGGGAAGCGCTGCAGAATCCGGGGTGAAAAATCACTGAACTGTCTGAACGCTGGTATTTTTTTCTGACTAACGGTTGACACCCACCCGTCGCATTCTTAATATACGCGCCACCTCGACGAGGCAAGGTTTGAGAAATGCGTCCCCTTCGTCTAGTGGCCCAGGACTCCGCCCTTTCACGGCGGCAACAGGGGTTCGAACCCCCTAGGGGACGCCACTCTTTTCTCATTGCTCGCGGGTTTCCTGATCCGCAGTCCTCACTGTCCTGGTCTTCGCATCCCGAACGACAAAGTATCCTACCGCGGCCATAAAGCCGACCATCAAAAGCACTGTACCTACACCGGCTATTACGACGGTATCCATATACATGGCATTCATCTCCTGGAATGTCACTGATCATCGATATTCATAACCCAGCTTACCGGTCGCCTGATGGCAGGATCTTGACGTGTATCAACCGAGTAGACAGATAAGCTCAAATCCGGGATGGTTCTGTTATAACCGCCTACAGTGCTCGCCACGACCTGCTATAGTTTTCGAAGTGGAATTTCGGCGTACGCCTGCAACGTCAGCTGACGGGAACGGTCGGAGCTACTGGCTAGAAGCCATCGGGCCTGAGCTGACGGGAAGCCAAGCAGACAAACGGGATGGTCATATTGATTTCGCGACTTCAGCAGTTCCGCCGCGGTTCGCCCCTGTCGTTTCGCCTGCTGGGCTATATTCTGCTCATCAGCACCGTGTTCAGCCTGGGTGCCTCCGGTGTGCAGCTCTATAACGATTTCCGCAAGGACGTGTCGCTGATCAAAGATCGCTTTCGGGCGATCGAGGCCAGCTACCGCTCCAGCCTGTCCCGGAGCCTCTGGGCACTGGATGAAAACCTGCTGCAGGTTCAGATGGAAGGCATCCTGTCGCTGCCGGACATCGAATATGCGCGCCTGACCATCTACCCGAATTCGGAAATGGTTCTGGGCGAGCCGCCCCGCGACGACGCAGCGACTAGCCAGCACAGCTTTGATATCGTTCACGCCGGCCCTCCTCGCATTCGTCTGGGAGAGCTGACGGTTATCGCGTCACTGGAGCGCAGCTATGCCGATCTCTGGCAGCGGTTCTGGTTGATTGTCACCGCGCAGTTCTTCAAGATCTTCCTGCTTGCCATCACTATCGTCTGGACTCTTCGGCAGGTGGTGACCCGGCACCTCTCCAGAATGGCATCTTATGCCCGTGACCTGTCACTGGATAATCTTGAGGTTCCATTGAAACTGGACCGTCCGGACAGCGAAAGGCATCAGGTTGATGAGCTTGGTCGTGTGACCGAGGCGTTCAACCAGATGCGGGAGCGATTGCGACAGGACCTTGAACGGCGCAAGCGGGACGAGTCCGAGATACGCAAACTCTCCATGGCAGTGGAACAGAGCCCGTCCTCTGTCATGATCTGCGACCGGCAGTGGCGCATCGAGTTCGTCAATCAGAAATTCAGCCAGGTTACGGGCTTTTCCGCTGAGCAGGTCATTGGTCTTCGCCCCGGTGACCTGAACCTCGACGACACCAGCACCCGGGCGACCCGGCAGCGCTGGCAGGAAATTCGCCTGCAGGTGCAGCGGGTTGGCGTCTGGCAGGGTGAAGTTCACAATGTCCGCCGCAACAATGATCGCTTCTGGGAGCAGATTGTCGTTACATCCATCAAGGATGACGAGGGCAGGATCACCAACTTTCTGGTCATCGGCGAAGATATCTCCATTCGCAAGCGCTACGAGCAACAGCTCCTGCGACAGGCCAACTATGACATCCTTACCGGGCTGCCCAACCGGATGCTGGCCCTGGACCGGCTCAAGCTGGCCCTGGCCCAGGCCCGGCGGGAGAAGACCCTGGTCGGGGTGATGTTCCTGGATCTGGACAACTTCAAGCATATCAACGACACCCTCGGCCACGATGCCGGCGATACCCTGCTGATCGAGGCCGCGAGGCGGATCTCGGCAAGCCTGCGGGGCACCAGCACCGTTGCCCGGCTCGGCGGGGACGAATTCCTGGTCATTCTTCCTGGCCTCAAGGACGAATCCGGTGCAGAACAGGTGGCGGACCGGATACTCGCCGAATTCACCGTGCCCTTCGTGCTGGACGGTCAGGAAATCTTCGTCACTACCAGCATCGGCATTGCGATCTATCCCACCGATTGTGATAACACCGCTACCCTGATGCAACACGCCGATGCTGCCATGTATGAGGCCAAGCATAAGGGCAAGAGCGCCTGGGAGCGGTTCGCGCCGGCAATGACGGAAGTCTCCCACGAGCGGTTACAGATGGAATCCCGCATGCGCCGGGCTCAGGAACAGGGTGAGTTTGAGCTCTGGTTCCAGCCCATTGT
>CAYMQO010000047.1:0-10048 GCA_964392405.1 uncultured Marinobacter sp. | reverse complement strand
AAAAAAAGTACCATGGAAGTGTGACTCTCATCAGACACACGAAAAAAAGTGTGGTTCTTCCCCATCAAAGGTCTTGCCTTTGTTGGCTTCTCTGCTAAGACTGTACCTGATCATTTGCCCATAACCGTCTTGAAACCACTGCATTTTGATTCGCAGCAAGGCGGCAGTCGACCAGAACAACTGCAGGCTCAAAACGGCCTGACACAAACTGGCCACAGGGATAACAACCGGAGGTTTGATCAGGTAACAACGAACAAACACAAGCGAAACAAAGCAATAGAGAGCGTCACTGAGTCCAACAATCGAGTCGATTAGACATAAAAAAGGGTTTAAAACCATGGCACAACAAAGCAAGATCACTTCCCGCCCGCTGACCAAGGCGCTGGGAACCGCTTCCATCCTGGGCCTGGCCATCGCCGGCGCCAACTTCGCGAATGCTATCCAGACTGACTTCGGCGTTGAGTACCGCGCAGACGTGTTCAACATCGACGGCGATGCCTATGGAGCGGACGGCTCCGGTACCGGCCTGGCCAACCTGCTGCGCCTGAAAGCCAACTTTAAGGATGAGAACACCGGCGTTTCTCTGCATACCAGCATTCAGCTGGCGGGTGACACCTGGCTGGGTGACGAGCGTAATGGCCACACAGGCTACAACGACAACGGCAACGAAAATGTGACCCTCGACGAAGGCTACGTTCAGATTCCTATCGCTGGCAACCTGCTTCGCGTAGGCCGTCAGGCTTCCAACTGGAACCACTGCTTCCTGAGCTGTGATGACCGTCGTGACCGGGTTCAGATGATGTTCCCGACCAAGGTCGGTACGTTTGTAGCGCTTTACGACCGTCGTACGGACACAGATGACGTTTTCACCAGCACCAACGATTCTGACGCGATCTTCCTGGCGTACATCACTCGTATGGCCGGTTTCAATGTTGGCCTTGGTTATAACTACTACATTGGTCACACCAATGGTGCGTCCGCTGTGTCGTTCCATGACGCCCACTTTATTTCACCTTACATTTCCGGCGAAATTGCTGAGGGCCTGAACTTCACCACCGGCCTTAACTATGCATTTGGCAACGACCAGAACGACGGTAACTCGTTCTTCGGTGACGGAACCAACGTGTTCGGTCTCGAATCTGAGGATGGCCTGTCAGTTTTTGCCAATCTGACCGGAGATGTTGGTGCTTTCAACTGGGGCCTGCAATACGTAGGTACTTTTGATGGTGGTCTCGTAGACCCTGGCTTTGACACTTATTCCAGCGTTCTGAATAACAACCCGGCGTCTACTCAGAGCCCGACGTCTCTGGTCAGCATGGGCCGCGCGCTCGGTACTCAGGACTATGATGAGCATCTGGTAATCGGCAAGTTGGGCTTCAACGTAACCCCCAACCTGAACATTACAGGCGCCATCGGCTGGTTCAGTGCAGACAACGGTCAGACTGACGTTGACGACACCTCCATGATCTACGACCTGCGGGCCGACTATAAGATCAACGATGCTGTCAGCACCGTGGCATCCATTGGTGTAATGACTGAAAACGAAGCCATGCTTAGCATCAGCGGAAGTGGAAACTCTGTTGCCGGAGTCGGCAGTCCGGTCAACTTCGCAGACGAAGACCTGGTTGCTGCAAACCTCGGCATTCGCGTCAAGTTCTGATTGAGTTGCAAGTATAAACAGGTAATTTAGCGACCCTCGGGCGGGTCAGGGCATTGCTCTGACCCGCCCTTTTTGTTTCTATAACAGGCCTGACTCTCCCCCTTACCCAGTGAAGGTTTTACGCCAATGAACAACAAGTTTTATGCACTCACTGCCGTAATCATGGCCGGCGTACTCAGCGGCGGGTGTGCATCTCCTGACCAGGCACAAAAACAGCTCGACGCCGCAGACTCCGAGTCGGGCTTTAATATGCCCAAAAACGAATGGAAAACCCCTTTCTGGGAACGAGGCGGATCGGATGACCGTGACCGCTCCAGGGAGGTTTCCTCCTCATCCGTACAGGCGGTCCCCGCGGCGGGCCAGCTTCGCACCAACGTCGCCATCGTCGGCGCCTCCGACTCCCTGTTCCGGGAACTGGACAACACCGCAGCCGAGTATGGTTTTCGCCTGATTCCCCGGGCCGAGCTGAGCGATGCACTGGCCAATACTCCGGCCTGTGAAGACACCACCTCCGAAGCCTGTGCCGAAGCCCTGGCCGCTTATCCCGGCGCCCGTCTGGTCGTCACCATGGAAAACGGCGACACTGCAACCATCACCGATGCCGCCAGCAACGCCCGCTGGGGCGCCACTGAGCTGGTTTCTGGGAAGCAGGGCGAAGAACTGCTGGAACTGGTTTCCCAGCGGGCGGATATTGCCCCCTGGGCCATGAAGGCCTTCCAGGGCGACGATGGCCGCCTGTATCTCTCAGCCGGTCGCGCAAACGGTCTGAACGCCGGCGATGAACTGGCCATCCACGAGCCCGGCATCCTCGTACGCGCCCCCAACGGCCAGCCCATCACCTGGCGCGTAGGCGAGCGCGTCGGCACCCTGCGTGTTGGTGAGCTGTTCGGCAGCGACCTGGCCGCACTGGTACCCGTCGAAGGCCAACGCCCGACACCGGAGCATGACCTGATTCTGATTGCCGACTGACCAGGCACAACCAGCCCTGAGCTGATGCCTGTCGAAGACTGATCAGCTGTAGTATCGGGCTTGTGCGTAACGCCACGGGCCGGGCTGCCCTTCCGGAGCAGTCAGAGAACAACGTTCTCGTTCCGGAAGGGCTTCCTGCCCACCACTGCCTCCTCGATGCCCCCGATACACCGCCTCTCTGGCTGTTTCCGTTTCATGGTCAAGTGATGAGAAAATTATCCGTGAAAAGGTAAGATTGCCAAGACAGAGGTCGCCCTTTTCACCCACGGAGCGAACACAATGCGTATTCAGGAATTAATTGATGAAGCCAGCACACTGCCTGTTGACGAGCGTGCTCGCATTGTCGAATCGCTATTGAAAAGCCTGAATTCACCGGAAGCCAGCGTCGATAACAGAAAGGCGACGTAGCAGAACGTTGAATCGCAGAACTGAAATCCGGGCAGCTAACGCCGGTATCAGGCGAAGAGGTGTTCAGTAAAATTCGGATTAGGCTCCACGAATAATGGACTATACGTTTCACCCCGCAGCGGAAGCAGAACTAGATGAGTCTTCATCAAGAACCGGATTATCGGAGTTGGCGTCAGTAACCGCCGGGGCCATCTGAACCTGACCATCCTGGCCTCCTGCTCCCCAAGCCGTGAAATTCATCACAGAACCGCAAAAATCTTTCTGGAAAACTAAAGATGACTTCAGGACAGCTTTAACTATTAAGGACAATACCATGAACTCGAATACCGCTACCTCTCGTTACGTAACCTCGGATTTCAGATCTTCCCCGCTGCTCGCCCTCACAGACTTACTGGGTTTACAACAGTATGCGGTCGACATTATCAAGGCACCGGAGTTCTATGGCCCTGTTCTGTCGGGCATTACCGTGTTCCGGCACCTTTCTCCAGCCGAAAAAATGAGCATTAATCGCCGGATTGTAGAAGGCATGCCCGGTTCGCACCTTCAGACACGGTTGTATACTCTGATTTCCGACCTGAGCGTGCAGCGATACTGGTATATGTGGTCCTTGTCAGACGATGAGCTGACTGAGTTTTTCAATTTCAATAATGACGTAGCTTCCATTACCGACCAATTTAATCCGATCAGCAGTAAGCCCGCCACAGTAGCGACCCTTGCTGGCGGAATCTATGCCATTTCGCAACAGGGCGCAAAAGGGTACGCATCCAGCACGGTTGCAAGTGTGCTGCGAAGCCCTCTGGTTACAGCTGTCGGACGGAAATTTGGCCTTAACCGACAAGGACTCAAGACACTCGGTGGGGTCGGTGCAGCGTCTCTCATCGTCATCTCGGGGGTGAACATCATGGCCCGGAAAAATTCCGACCGGGCAAAGCGCGAGCTCGCAGCCAGGGGGCTCCTCGCCTACAGTGATCTGTAAGCATGCTGATTGTCATGTTACTTTCAGGTTTCGGTGGATGGGTGATTTATACATCCTACCTACGAGGTATCGGAGAAGCCGGACTATCAATAACCCTCTTCACCTGGTCACGGTGCGTCGGCGCCTCCGCCTTATTATACGCTGTAAGCTCTACATTGTTGGTGCAGCTATTTTACCCGGCGGCCTCCTTCCTGATAGCCGTTCCACTCTGGTTCCTGTTTATTCTTGCATTAGACCCAGGCTATCGAACTGCGAAAGCAAAAGGGTATCCAGCAATAGCGGACTCCAATGACAGCTACAACCGATAAACGGTTCAACCACACCCGGCGCTGGCTCATATCACTCGTCGCACTCAGCGCTTTCATTGATATATCTCAGTCCAGCGAGTCCGGTGAGGAATTTCATTACGACAAGCGGCTATTGCCGTTAGTGCGTACCTACCTGGACCTTCAGCTCTGTGCCAACGTCGCCGATACCTACGATAACAACCAGTCGCTCTGGGATCAGTATACGTTACGAGCAGAAGCACTTAAGAAGTATTCCGAATCACTCGGCTGGACCAGTACGGATTTTGCGTCAGCGATGGTCATTGCATTTGAGGAAAAGGAACACCTCGAAGTAAAGGAGAGCGATACTCGCGAAAGCTATAACAGACGCCATTACACTGGCGACCGGTGCGAAAAGGCAATGGGCACAGAGATCGAATCCATAGCTCGGTAACCTATTTCTGAATACGCGAACACCTGAGCACAACACCGGGGCCGCCCCCTTCCGGAACAGTCAGAGAACAACGTTCTCGTTCCGGAAGGGCTTCCTGCCCACCACTGCCTCCGTGACAATGGCGCGACTCTCGTAGACCACTGCGACACCAATCTGGACTAACGTGAACAGCATCAGGTAGCCTTCATGCTCAAAAATCTACTGTCATGACTGCGACCCAGCGGGGTGACCGATGAAACCCACTCTGGGCTTTGTTTTAGCGGCTGCCTGCCTCGCGGGATGTAACTCGTCATCTGTGCCTGCTACTCAGGAGACGGGGAAGTTTCTGTGTGTTCCCAGTAACTATCTGGTCCCGGTGCCCGGTGGCTCTGGCTCTGGCTCTGGCTCTGGCTCTGGCGATGACGATGACCTATACGATTCCGATGGCGGTGGTTATGACATCAGCATCCTGATCAAGCCTGATGAAGCTGCCCATTCAATCAGCGGGTATAAGTCCCAGGTTCAGGTTGGGGACAGCTCATACTTCCAGGCACTTTATGTGATGCTGTCCACAGACTCGCACTTCCGAAGGCCCATATCCAGCATTGAACCTACCCGCCCGTTGAAGGACCACCCACACCTTTCCCGCGAAACAGCGGATGATTTTGTGTGGCAAGTGATAGAGAACAATGACAACACTTTCAGCCACTGGGGCTCCTGTATGGATCAGTTCACCGGAGACGGCTCTTATGATTGTCAACGGGTGCTGATTATTCAGGATTTGGTACTGACCTATCCCATAGACCAGGTAAACATTCCCGTATACGAGGAAATTGATGATCTTTTGCGGGAAAAGGTTGACCAGTGGCGGTGCGATTCAGGGCGCATCCCCATTGAGAGGGAGAACGGGGCATTGCCCCGCCCTGTCAAAGCCGCTCAATAATGGTCACGTTGGCCATACCGCCACCCTCGCACATGGTTTGCAGGCCGTAGCGCCCGCCCCGGTCGCGGAGTGCGTAAACCAGCGTTGCCATCAGCTTGGTGCCAGAGGCCCCCAGCGGGTGCCCCAGAGCGATTGCGCCACCGTTGACGTTCATACGCTCAGGATTGGCGCCGGTGGCCTGTAGCCATGCCATGGGCACCGGAGCAAAGGCCTCGTTCACTTCGAACAGATCAATATCGTTGATGCTCATACCGGTCTTTTTCAGTGCCGCCTGGGTCGCTGGCACCGGGGCTTCAAGCATAATGACCGGATCGTGGCCGATGACGCTCATGTGGTGGATGCGGGCCAGAGGCTCGACACCTAACGCCTTGAGGCCCTTCTCGCTGACGATCATGACGCCGGTCGCGCCATCGCAGATCTGACTGGCCACCGACGCACTGATGAAGCCGCCTTCCTGCAGCGGCTTCACAGCCGCGATACCTTCCAGCGTTGCGTCAAAGCGGATCCCTTCGTCTACCAGGTGCATCTCATCCTGCAGGCCGCCTTCAGCCAGGTTGACCTGGACCGGCACGATTTCATTCCTGAACTTGCCAGCCTCGGTCGCGGCAATGGCGCGCTTGTGGCTTTCCAGGGCGAACCTGTGCAGGTCTTCGCGGCTGAAGCCATATTTCTTCGCGATCATTTCCGCGCCCATAAACTGGCTGAACTCGGGAACGTCGGGATAGCGGTCGCGGATGTTCGGTCCCATGTAGTGCTCGGCCATACTGGCTTTCTGGGCCAGGAACAGGCTGGAGCCCATGGGTGTGCGGGTCATGCTTTCGACGCCGGCGGCGATGACGATGTCCTGGGTTCCGGACATGACCGCCTGGGCGGCAAAATGGATCGCCTGCTGTGAGCTGCCGCACTGGCGGTCTACGGACGTTCCGGGTACGGATTCCGGCAATTTCGACGCCAGCACGGCGTTACGGGCAATGTTGGTGGACTGTTCGCCCACCTGCGAAACGCAGCCCATGATGACGTCTTCAACCAGGGCCGGGTCCGCATCCACCCGATCGACCAGGTCGTTCAGTACAAACGCAGCCAGGTCGGTGGAGTGCCACCCGGAAAGTCGACCGCCCCGGCGGCCACCGGCGGTACGTGATGCTGCTACGAT
Organism: uncultured Marinobacter sp.; assembly: GCA_964392405.1. Taxonomy (GTDB): domain Bacteria; phylum Pseudomonadota; class Gammaproteobacteria; order Pseudomonadales; family Oleiphilaceae; genus Marinobacter. The sequence goes on along the minus strand of CAYMQO010000047.1, from coordinate 3,240 downwards.
ATAGGCTTCTGCCATTGCTGAGTCCTCGTTCTGGCCGCCGTGCGGCATATGGGTTTCACAGAGAACAACGCTATCACTTCGTCATGTTTATCGCGGCGCCATACGGATCGCACCATCCAGCCGCACGCTCTCTCCGTTGAAGTAACTGTTGGTTACCATCAGCTCAACCAGCGAAGCGATTTCTTCCGGTTCGCCCAGCCGTTTCGGGAAAGGAACAGACGCCGCCAGCGCCTCCTTCACATTGTCGGGCAGGCCATGCATGAGCGGGGTATTGATCAGGCCCGGCATGATGGTGTTGACCCGCACGCCTTCATTCATCAGGTCGCGGGCCATGGGCAGGGTCATGCCGACAACCCCCGCCTTGGAGGCAGAATAGGCGGCCTGACCGATCTGGCCATCCTGGGCGGCCACGGACGCGATGTTAATGATCACGCCGCGTTCACCGTCCGTCAGGCCGTCCAGAGTCAGCATGCCGGCAGCGCTTTTGGCGGCACAGCGGAAGCTTCCGATCAGGTTGATCTGGATGATTTTCTCGAACTCGGTCAGGGGGAAATGGGTGATCTCTCCGGTCTGTCGTGACCGGCCGGCGGTCTTGTGCGCATTGGCGGTGCCGGCGCAGTTCACCAGGATGCGCTCCTGCCCGATGGCTTCCCGGGCCTCTGCCAGCCCGGCTTCCACGGCTTCTTCAGACGTAACGTCGACCTTACAGAAGACGCCGCTGATTTCTGCGGCGACGGCTTCGCCGCGCTGCTCATTGAAATCAAAAACCGCCACCCGGACCCCGGATGCCGCCAAACGGCGGGCGACGGCCTCGCCAATGCCGGATGCGCCACCAGTAACCACAGCGCTGATGGATGAATCGAGCTTCATGGTTTTTCCTTCTTGTTCTGATTCAGTGAGCTCTGCCTGACTAAAGGCGGAGTTTCTCCAGCTGCTGGCGTATGTCATCGGTTAGCGGAGCGGGCCGGTTTGTTTCAAGATCAACCACCACCATGACGCTGTTGGCGATCCCATGGACGCCGTGCCGGCTCTGGGCACCCCCGGTCAGCCGGAACGAGGTGTTTCCGATATGGCTGACGCCCGTCACCAGCTCCACTGGCGTGGAACTTGGCCGGTAGTGAAGGTAGGTGATGTCCAGAGCGGCGATCAGCAGCCCCAGTTCACCCATATGCACGCTTTGCAGGGTACCGAATCGGGCCTGCTCCATATAACGGGCGATGGCGGCCTCACTGCGCTGGCTGTCCGCATCGAAATCGGCGTAGCGGGGGGTCAGCTCGCGGTGCACCGGAAACCGGGTGAAGTCGTCTGCGTAGTGGCTGTAGTCCTCCTTTGGCATATCCGCCGGCGCCGCATCCACATCCGCATGAAAGCTGCTGAAAACGGCCTCCGGCAGGGGCACCCGTTCATGGTTCAGAAACGCCCCCAGCCAGATATCCTGAATGCCGACCAACTGGTCGTTCTGATGCAGCTCGCTGCGCAACTGGACGCAATCCCGGTCAACTCCTGCCAGGCTGACGGAAAATTGGATATCACTGCCGTAGAAACTCATCGCCCGGAACTGGGTAATCGCGCGCAGGGGCCGCAGGCGTTCAGCGTCTGAAAACCAGGCATCGGGGCCAAAGCGATGCACCAGTGCCTGCATCCGCGCCTCAATATGAAGCTGATAGGCGCGGGAGTTGTTGACGTGGCGCCAGGTGTCCTGGTCGGTATAACGGGGCGTCAGCGTGCCTGTGAACACGGCGCCGGAAGTCGATTCTTCTATCATGATCTGACAGCATTCCTGCAAAGGACGAATTGTCCAGCATCCGTTTTCCCACCGGACAACGCAACCCCAGTTCGTCAGGAACAATGCATTTTATCCGTTCACTCCGGGAGCTTATGTCCACGGGGAGTCGATTCACACCCGGTATACAGGCGCATCAGGTTGATCCGTTTCCACCATAGACCGCGCTCCGGTAAAGCCGTTAATCTGGGTACAGGCTTCCGAACTTCAGAGGTACAACTCCGTGAACAATGATCCAATCGTCATTACCAGCATGGCCCGCACGCCCATGGGGGCCTTCCAGGGTGTACTGAAAAACCTGTCCGGCACTGACCTGGGAACAGCGGCAATCAGGGCGGCCATTGAGCGCTCGTCTTTGGGCAGCGGGGATGTATGCGAAGTCATGATGGGCAACGTGTTGCCCGCCGGCCTCGGCCAGGCTCCCGCACGCCAGGCAGCGCTGGGTGCCGGGCTGGACCCGTCGACGCCCTGCACCACCATCAGCAAGGTGTGCGGCTCGGGGATGAAAGCGACCATGCTCGCCCACGACCTGATTGCCGTGGGCAGCGCGGATATCATCGTTGCCGGCGGCATGGAGAGCATGACCAATGCTCCCTACCTGGTGCCGAAGATGCGCAGCGGCGCGCGCCTGGGCCATGCCCGGATGCTGGACCACATGTTCTTCGACGGGCTGGAAGACGCCTATGACAAGGGCCGGCTGATGGGCACCTTTGCGGAGTCCTGTGCGGACCATTACCAGTTTACCCGGGAACAGCAGGATGACTACGCCCTGGCCTCTCTGGACCGGGCCCTCAAGGCGATTGAAAGCGGGCATTTCCGCAATGAAATCGTCGCCATCGACAATGCTGGCAACGTGGTGGAAACCGATGAACAGCCCGGCAAGGCCCGACCGGAGAAAATCCCAACCCTGAAGCCAGCGTTCCGCAAGGACGGCACGGTAACCGCCGCTAACGCGTCGTCCATCTCGGATGGCGGTGCTGCCCTGGTACTGATGCGTCAGTCTGAAGCGAAAAAGCGGGGGCTCAAACCTCTCGCCGCCATTCGCGGCCACAGCAGCCACGCCCGCGCACCGGAGTGGTTCACCACCGCACCGGTAGGCGCCATCCAGCAGCTGATGGAGAAAACCGGCTGGAGCGTATCCGACGTGGACCTGTTCGAAATCAATGAGGCCTTTGCCGTGGTTCCGCTGGCCGCGATGAAGGAACTGGACATTCCCCACGATAAAGTGAACGTACACGGCGGCGCCTGCGCCCTGGGACACCCATTGGGAACGTCCGGAGCGCGTATTATTGTGACCCTGCTGGGCGCTCTGCAAACTTACGGCCTGAAGCGGGGCGTGGCGTCATTGTGTATTGGTGGCGGTGAGGCGACGGCGATAGCGCTGGAGCGGATCTGAGCGGCTCATGGTGATGGCGGGAACTGCACGGTCCAGCGACGCACCTCGGGCTCATCACCCA
>CAYMQO010000046.1:0-10281 GCA_964392405.1 uncultured Marinobacter sp. | reverse complement strand
CCGTCGCCCACCGTGGTGGCTGGCAGAAGTCGGCCAAGAACAGCTATGAAATTCGTGGCAAGAAGCTGGGCATTATTGGCTATGGCAATATCGGGACCCAGTTCTCGGTTCTGGCAGAATCCCTGGGCATGGAAGTCTACTTCTACGATGTGGTTTCCAAGCTGCCCCTGGGTAACGCCACGCAGGTTGGGTCCCTCAAGGAACTGCTGAACCTGTCCGACGTGGTCAGCCTGCACGTTCCGGAGACTCCGGCAACCCGCTACATGTTCGGTGCCGAGCAGTTCGCCCAGATGAAGCCGGGCAGCATCCTGATGAACGCTTCCCGCGGTACCGTCGTTGATATTGATGCCCTGGCAGAGTCGATCCGCAGCGGCAAGCTGCTGGGTGCCGCCATTGACGTATTCCCGGTAGAGCCCAAATCGAACGAGGAAGAGTTCGTCTCGCCACTGCGGGAGTTCGACAATGTGATCCTGACGCCACATATCGGCGGCTCCACCATCGAGGCACAGGAAAATATCGGCAGGGAAGTGGCCGAAAAACTGGCCATGTACAGCGACAACGGCACCTCCGTGTCGTCGGTCAACTTCCCGGAAGTGGCCCTGCCTTCCCACCCCAACCAGCACCGTCTGCTGCACATCCACGAGAACGTGCCGGGGGTTATGTCCGAGATCAACCAGGTGTTCTCCGACAATGGCATCAATATCTGCGGCCAGTACCTGCAGACCAAGGAAGATATCGGCTATGTCGTGATCGACGTGGACAAGGCCTATGGCGAACTGGCGCTGGAGAAGCTGCGTCAGGTGAAAGGCACTATCCGCTGCCGGGTGCTGTTCTGAGGCAGGGTTGCTGAACAAAAAAGGGGTGTCACACTGACACCCCTTTTTTTATGGCTTCTGGTACTGCACCTTGATTACTGCTGCGTCGGAACCAGCGTCAGTTCCACACGGCGGTTCTGCTCACGACCGGCGGCAGTGGCGTTACTGGCAATCGGCTGGCGGGGACCGTAGCCGGTGGCCCGGGTGCGGGCCGGAGCAACGCCCTGATTCAGCAGGAAGTCCCGAACCGAGCCGGCGCGGCGTTCAGACAGCAACTGGTTGTAGCCATCGGCGCCAGTGCTGTCGGTATGGCCGTCGATCTGGATCACGGTCTTGTCGAACTCCTTCAGCACCAGCGCCACGGACTCCAGCACGCCGGTGAAGGACGGGCGAATCGTGCTCTGGCTGGTATCGAAGGTAATATTGCCTGGCATCACCAGTTCAATCTGATCGCCGTTGCGGATAACCCGGACACCGGTGCCCTCAAGACGCTGCCTGAGCTGGGCTTCCTGGCGGTCCATGTAGTAGCCGATACCACCCCCTACAGCCGCGCCGCCAGCCGCACCGATCAGGGCGCCCTTACCGCGGTCACTTCTGCTGGATGTAGCAGCACCCACGGCGGCACCGCCAATGGCACCGATAACGCTGCCCTTGGTAGCGCTGGAGGTTTTCTGCTCGCCTGTGTACGGATCGTACGTCATGCAGCCAGAGAGGCCGAAAGCAGCAACTGAAAAGGCAATCAGGGTTTTTCTCACGGTCAGATCTCCTGTTTTGTTAACCGTTCTTTGGTGCCGGGCCACTCTGTTGCGCCCTGTCATGGGCGCGGTCAAGGGCATGGATTATGCCGTTGAACACAGTAGCCTGCAAATCCTGTGCTTCGTTCACCAGGTGGTGACGGCCGTCCCGGAGCTTCAACTCCTCCACCGACGAAAACTTGTTTCGGATAATCCGCAAATTGTGCGGCCAGTCGACCGTCCGGTCTTTTTCCCCCTGGATCACGGTGACCGGGAAATCCACCGGTCGTGCCGATTCAATATGGGGAACCCAGTGGCGCAACGCGGTAACCCAGTCCACATGGACGGCCCTTGCCTGAAGCGGATCGTGTTCCCGCAGAAAGGTCAGGAACCGCCGGTTCGCGCTGTTCTCGGAGAAAGCCCGCTTCCAGCGTCTTAAAAAAGGTTTCGCAACGGAGTGAAGCATCCTCGCCCCGAGCCACCCGAAAGGCCGTACCAGCGGAGCGAGCAACACCACCGTGCTGAACGCGGAGGTCTGCCGGCTGTGATGGTTTGACAACAGGTAGTCGATAAGAATACCGCCCCCCGTACTCTGCCCTACCGCGTACCAGGGCTTCACCGTATACCGCCTTACCCGTGCCAGAAGATCACTGAGTACCGCCTGATACTCCATAAAGCTGCCGATGGCGGCGGGTGTACCACTGGAGAGCCCATGGCCCGGCTGATCCCAGATCAGAACATCGTAACCCGCGCCCAGACAGCGCTCGATCAACTGGCTGTACAGTCCGACATGGTCAAAATACCCATGCAGGATAAAAACCGTGCCCTTGCTGTGGACAGATTCGGGCTGGCGGTAGAAGTGCACCGCTACCGAATGCCCTCCGGCCCTGATCAGCCCCGGCGTGTAACGAACGTCCGGATACTCTACCCAGAGATCCAGCCCATAGAACCGGCAGTAAGCCTTGATCTCGTCGCTTAGCGGAGCATTTTTATCAGGCGCGAAATCCGGTAATGCGTCCCGGACCGCATCACTTTCCCATTCCGGAAGGCCAATCTTGTCGCTTTTCCAGTACACGTGCGTCTATGGGCCTGTGTCAGATGTCCAGTCAGACCGGGTGGACCGGTTTGTTACGGTGGCAGAATACCATACTCTCCCTGGCGTTCTGCCTTTGTTACGGAATTTACGGGACTTTTACCTGTCTCGTCGGCAGCCTTACAAATCCAGTGCCCGCACGCCGGCAATCAACTCATCCTTGTGCCGGCGTGGCAGGCGCTTGACCTGCCATTCCAGCTTCAGCGCCTGGGACCGGTCTCCTACTGAACGGCTGAACACCAGCTGCAGTGGGCCTTTACCCCGCAGGCTGCGGGCGCATCGGGGGCCGCTGCTATCGTGCTCGTGAAAGCGGCGCTCGACATCCGTGGTCACCCCCGTATACAGCTTGTTGCAGGCGGTACGGATGATATAAAGGTGCCACTGCTGATGATTCATTCCGGATTGTCCCGCTGTTCAAGCCACCGGTACAGGGTGCGGCGGTTGATGCCCAAAATACGAGCCGCTCGTCGTTTGTTGCCATCGACCCGCTCCATTACCTGCTGCACATACCGCTGTTGCAGGGCTTCCAGCGTCGGCCAGCTGGCGACGGGCTCGTCCTTCAGGTCCGTCAGCTTCTGGCCAGCCAGATTAACCTGTCGCTGGCGGATACGAGCCGGCAGGTGGTCCGGTTGCACTACGTCCCCATCGCAAAAGGTGACGGCCCGCTCCATGGCACTGGCCAGTTCCCGTACATTGCCGGGGAACGGATAGTCCGCCAGAGTGGCCACCGTTGTCTCTGCCAGACGCAGGAAACCGCGCCGGTGCCGTTCCGCCGACTGCCGCAGAAAATGCATGGCCAGCAACTCCACATCATCACCCCGCTGCCGAAGCGGTGGCACGGCCAGCATCAGGGTCTCCAGCCGATAGTAGAGGTCTTCCCGGAATTCCCCCTGGCGCACGGCTTCCAGCAGATCCACATGAGTGGCGGCAATAATGCGCACATCCACCGGCTCCTCCCGTTCTGCCCCCACGGGCTTGACCCTGCCCTCCTGCAGAACCCGCAGCAGCTTGGCCTGCAGTGCTGCCGGCATTTCGCCGATCTCATCCAGCAGCAGCGTGCCGCCACTGGCTTCAGCGAAAAGGCCCTTGCGGGCCTGTCGGGCACCGGTAAAAGCACCTGCCTCGTGGCCGAAGAATTCACTTTCCATCAGCTCTGGCGGAATACCGGCGCAGTTTACCGGAATAAAGGGCCCGTTACGCCGCTCACTCTCACGATGGATGGCCCGGGCGACCAGCTCCTTGCCGGTGCCACTTTCGCCGTTGACCAGCACGGCAGCTTCGCTACGGGCCACCTGCCGGATCTCCTGCCGCAACCGGTCCATGGCCGAGCTCTCTCCCACCAGGCCCAGATTGGCGGGGGCGCCAGAAGCAGAGCGATACCGGGCCAGCTCAAGGCTCAGCGCCGCGTGGGCCAGCAGGCGTCGCACCTTGAGCCGCAGGTGCTCTGTTGACAGAGGCTTGGTGAGAAAGTCGTCCGCGCCGGCCTGCAACGCTTCCACGGCCTGATCCACCGTGCCGAACGCGGTAATGATAATGAACGGAACCGTCCTGCCTTCAGCCTGCACCTTACGCAGGACGTTCAGCCCGTCACCATCGGGCAGGCGCAGGTCAGAGATGATCAGGTCGGGGTGTTCCGACAGAGCCACAGCGATACCGCTCTCGCAGTCCGCAGCCACAAGAATCCGGTATCCGTCCAGCGCCAGTTCTTCTTCAAGCAGGGTACGAAGACTGGCGTCGTCTTCAATCAGCAGCAGGGTTTCTGATCCACTCATCATTACCTCAACTCCCGGCGACGGGCCAGGACAGTGACATACGGCAGCCGCCCAGCGCGCTGTCCGCCACGACGAGTCTGCCCTGGTGTTCCTTGACGACGCTCTTCACCATGGCAAGCCCGAGGCCCGTACCTTCGCCCGCGGGGCGCGTACTGTAGAAGGGCTCGAAAACCTGCTCCCTGAGTGCCTCTGGTATGCCCGGCCCATCATCGTCTATGTGGAGCACCCAGCAACCATCGCACCGCTGCGCCTGTACCTGCACTTGAGAGGCAGCGGCTTGGCAGGCGTTACGGATCACGTTCAGGCAGGCCAGTTCGAGACGGGTGGGTTCCGCATTCACCATCAGGCTTCCGTCCGGCAGGTCAAGCTTTACCGGTACGTCTCCCGCCCGCGGATCGTCGGCAAGGCCGGCTACCAGCTCCCTGAGCATCGGCGCCAGGTCTATGGACCGACGGGCATCGGGTACGTGACGAAAACAGTCCAGCAGCTGCTCGATGATCCGCGTCATGCGCTGGACCTGATGCCGGATATCGTCAAGATGGCGCTCACTCTCGGACCCCAGGTTCTGTCGGGCCAGTATGGCAGCCCGCCCCTGTATGACGTTAAGGGGCGCACCGAGCTCATGGGCGACACCACCGGCGACACGGCCGATCATGGCGACTTTCTCCTGATACTCCAGCTGTTCACCCAACTGGCGTTCCCGCTCGACCCGCTGACGGATCTCTTCTTCAGCCCTGGCCATACGTTCACCCAGGTCACGAAGGCCATAATGCAGATGGCGAATTTCCCTCGGTCCGGATGCCTCGGCCTGAATGGACCAGCGCCCCGGCCCCATCCCTTTCATGGCCTCCAGCAACCGGTCAACGTAACGACCCACGGCGCCATAGTGCCCCAGCACCACAACCAGGCTGATGATCAGCAGCACGGCGCACCAGAACACTACCGCCCAGATCCGGGCGGAAGACAACAGCCGGTGAAAGTCACTGCGCTTGCGGGTGACCTGCAGCAGCCCGATTATGCGACCGTCTGCAGATATCAGAGGCGTGAACTGGGAAAACACAGACACGCCATCCACCCGACGGAAAGTGCCTCCCCGCTCACCGCTTTCAATAACCTGGTTCGCACTGCGACTGCTCTGCAGACTGGTATCGGCAACCCCGAGGCTGGCCACCTGCTCACCTTCGGCATTAAATACGGAAGCGCCATACACGCGCCCTATGCGGAAAATCGACCGCAGGGTTTCATCCAGCACGATATTATTGCCGTCTTCCATGGCCCGGGCCATGGGTCCGCTGGCGGCCCGGGCAACCAGCTCAAGGTCTTCCCGTAAACGTTGATCCAGGTTTCGTTCAATGGCGCTCACGGCAAAGAAGACACCGGCCCCGACCACCAGCATCAGCGGCACCACGATGCTCAGGAACAGAGTAAGCCGGACAGAATGTAATACCCCGCCGGTAAGTCCCAGGGCCCGCCCCATGCTGCAACTCCACGAATGCCTAAATGTCACAGCAGACTGTCACATGTGGCAAATTGCCTCAACGCAGATTACCTGATCGTCACGAGATTATTTCTCAAGGAACTGATTTTTATAGACAATTATGGAGCAAGCCGAATTGGCACAGGGTTTGAAAGGGTCCCAGTGCGACAGAAACCAGCCGTTAATCCAGCGCTGGTTATTTTACGGGCAACAGCCCGCTACATGAGCAAGGAGAAGATCATGAATAAATTACTCACATCCGCTGCGGTATCCATTGCCCTGCTCGCCGGTGCGCCGGCCGTTTACGCCCAGTCACAGGGCGCCCCGGCTCAGACAGACCAAAGCACGTACACCAACCCGGCGGCGTCTGGCGAAGCTGAGACCAGCTTTGATGACGCAGAGCTGCGGAAGTTTGTGGAAGCGCAGGACGGCATCAACGATATTCGCGACGAATACATGGCGAAAATTGAGGAAGCTGACTCCCAGGAGAAAGCCCAGGAACTGCAGATGGAGGCCAACGACGAGATGGTTTCCGTTATTGAAGACGCAGGTCTGGACATCCCAACCTATAACGCGATCGCAACGGCCTATAATAGTGAGCCCAGTGTGCGCAACCGGGTTGACGCGCTGATGTAAGCCGCTTTACCAGACCGACCCGGCCCCGCCTTTGAGCGGGGCTTTTTTATTGCCGCTATTCCGGCACCAGCCAGCTCTGTTGATGCTGTGCGTTCAGTCCCTCGTATCCCAGCACCGGCTCCAGCATGGCGTCCAGCCGATCGCCAAACCCCCAGGGTGGGTTCACGACGAGCATGCCAGAGCCGGTCATGCCCCGGTCCGGTGGCTGCTGAAGATGCAGCTGGCTGTGCCAGATTTTGGGAATACCGGCGCCGACCAACTGAGCGGGCAAAACCTCATGCTGGCCGCTGGTAAGCACCGGGTACCAGATCAGAAACACACCATGGCGACACCGGGCCCAGGCCTGCTTCAGGGTACGGCATACCTGCGAATATTCATCCTTGATTTCGTAGGAGGGATCAATCAGCACCAGAAGCCTGGGCGCCTTCGGCGGCAACACACCCAGCAGCCCCGCCAGGCCATCTCCACCCCGAACCGACAGCCGGTGCTGCCGGGCCCAGTGTTGCAGGCGGGAGGACTCAGTTGAATGCAGCTCGAACGCGGTCAGCGTGTCCTGGTCCCGCTGCAGGCTACTGAACCACGCCGGCGACCCCGGATAGCGAACCAGGGGGCCATCACCCGGATTCAACCGGGCCAGCTCGGCCAGCATCGGCGCCCAGTCAGAACCCTGGAGCTGTTTCCGCAATTGCCAGACCCGCTGTATTCCGGCATCCGCTTCTCCGGTCTTGCCTGCCCGCTCTCCGGCCAGGTCGTAAACAGCGCTGCCAGCGTGGGTGTCAAACCCGGCAATCGGTGACGGCTTGGCCTGCATCATGGCCAGAGCCAGGGTCAGCGCTCCGTGTTTATGGACATCCGCGAAGTTTCCCGCATGAAATTCATGAAGATAACTGAGCATCAGGTGGACTCCAGGGTACGTCTGCGAATCCGCCATTAAGCCCCACCACAAGCGTTCGAGCAAGTGGGCGCCTAGTGCTACGAAACCCCGCCCGGGACTGGTAGGCTTGCCCGCAGGATTATACTGACTGACACAACGAGGCTATCTTGAGCACCCAGCCGGCCCCCAGCCACCCCGCCGAACGTCTTTATGCACTGATTGCGAACGAAGAAGATGCCCGCACCTGTGCGGATCTGCCCGAGGAAGCCTGTCGGGAAGTCCCGCGGAACTTCTTCCTGATTCTGGCGAGCAGTGTCCTGACTAACCTGGGGGACCTGCTGACCAGCCCCAAGACCGTATTGGCCTGGTTGCTCAATGCGGTCGGTGCACCCGCTCTGATTGCCTGGCTGGTGCCCATCCGGGAGTCCGGTTCCATGCTGCCGCAGATGGTGATTGGCGCCTGGATTCGCCGCAAACCGGTTCGCAAGTGGTTCTGGACCCTGGGGGCATTTGGTCAGGCCGTCAGCGTTATGGCCATGGCCGCCAGCGTGTGGTTTCTGGAGGGTTACGGAGCGGGTGGTGCCATCGTGGGCGCGCTGGTGGTGTTCTCGCTGGCGCGGGGGTTCTGCTCCGTTTCCATGAAAGATGTGCAGGGCAAATGTGTGCCCAAAGGCCGCCGCGGACGCCTGTCAGGTCTTGCGACCACCCTGGGCGGTACCATTACGGCACTGCTAACGGTGGTGTTGTTTTGGGAAAAGGGCGAGCCATCCATGCTGTTCTACAGTCTGCTGTTGCTGCTGGCAGCTGGGCTCTGGCTGGTAGCGGGTGTGGTGTTCGCCGGCATTGATGAGTACGAAGGGGAAACCAGCGGCGGCGGTAACGCGCTGAAAGATGCGGCGAAGAACCTCGGACTGCTGCGCAGCGACCCCCCGTTCCGCCATTTCGTGATCACCCGGGCGCTGCTTTTGTGTTCCGCCCTGGCATCACCCTACTTCGTGCTATTGGCCCAGAACCAGGCCGACTCGGCATGGCTGCTGGGTGTTTTCCTGCTGGCCAGCAGTGTTGCCAGCTCCGTCAGTGCCAGTATCTGGGGCTGGATGGCGGATGCCAGCAGCCGGCGGGTGATGATTCGCGGCGCAGCCATCGCCAGTGGCGTCTGCCTGGTCGCGGGTGGGACGGCGCTGGTGGGCGATGACAGTTCGGGCGGCCCCTGGTTCTACCCGTTGGCGTTTTTCGTTCTCAGTATCGCTCACGCGGGGGTTCGGCTGGGACGCAAAACCTATCTGGTGGATATGGCCGGGGGCAACAAGCGCACAGACTATACCGCGGTCAGTAATTCAGTGATCGGCCTGCTCCTGCTGGTCACCGGAGCTGCCACCGCACTGATCGCCATGATATCTAATGAAGCGGTGATAATTGCGCTGGGGCTGATGGGACTGGCGGGTACCATCAGCGCAGTTCGCCTGAAAGAGGTTTCCGTCGACGCCACGTAACCGGGTCAAGGAATCGTCACGACAGTCAGAGCATGGGTTCTCAGGGCGCCTGTCCGTCGTTCAGGGCGAGCGCACCCCTGACAACCCGGTAGATGTACCAGATGGCGAGACCGACCAGAATAAACCAGCCGATGATCAGGAACGTGGTAATTGCCCCGATCACTGACCACAGCAGCGCAATCCAGAAGGTGCGGATCTGCCAGCGGAAGTGCGCATCAAGCGGGCTGGTACGGACCTCATCCTGCTTGAGGTAATTGATGATTACCCCGGCAACTGCCAGCAGACCACTGGTCGGTATGGCCAGCGCCTGTAGCAGATAGACAATCACTACCACCTTCCAGAGCGGGTCATCACTTAACGGCCGCTTACGCTGACCGGCGGGGATGTATTGCTGATTGGGTCGCTGTTCGTTCACTGGACGACTCTGCAGGTGGTAATTGAATACAAAAAAAGCAGGTCCTTTTCAGTACCTGCTTTTCGAAAGCTCAACAGGTCAGATCATTATTGCACAAGATCGTCCTGGCTTTCTTCTACTTCCCGACCGGCCTCTTCCATGGACTGATCAATCTCTTCACCAATGTCTTCCATATCTTCAGCGGTGTCCTCGGCGGCGTCGCCGGCGGATTCGGCTGCACCTTCAACAGGCCCCTCCTGAGTTCCGGTCAGATCCTCAAAGGTTTCCTCGGTCGCGCTCGCCGCATCTTCAGTCATCTCTTCCACATTATCGGCAGCCCGGTCAAAATCAGCGCCTTCATCATTATCGTCGCTGCAGGCGGCCAGACCGAAGGTCAGCATCAGTGCAAACAAACTCAGCGTTAGCTTCTTCATTGGTCATCCCTTTTCATTGGTGAGAACACGGCGTCACGACTCCATTTCGAGACGTGGTTCACGTCACCGTGCGGTCATCAACGATACTAGGACAACATATGTATATTTTGCATTGCTCCCATATTACCGGTCGTCAATAAGCGTTCAGGTTCTGACCATCAATAATCAGAATGCGGTCTGCTGCCAGCAAGACGCCCTTGTCCAGGGCAATAAAATCACCCCCCGGGCGGGTAAAAAGGTCTCTGATACGGGAATGCACTACCTGCACCTGGCCAGACGAATCCCGGTACACCAGCTCAACGATCTGCTGCCGTAGCATATAGTCCGTCAATCTGGCGCGCAGGGAAGCGTCCAGTACCGGTCTCGGATTGGCCATGTGCTTAGCGGTTTCCTTCTGTTCACTGTTAGTTACTGACGCTTTTTGTATAGAATAGCCCGCTTTCGACAGACTACCACCCGCACTTTTCAGCGACAGGAATTTCCATGGATTGGCTTCAGGTTGTAACCCTTGCCCTGGTACAGGGGATTTCAGAGTTTCTCCCGGTCTCGTCATCTGCCC
>CAYMQO010000045.1:0-10569 GCA_964392405.1 uncultured Marinobacter sp. | reverse complement strand
GAGCCAGAGCCAGAGCCAGAGCCAGAGCCAGAGCCAGAGCCAGAGCCAGAGCCAGAGCCGAAAGTCAGCGTTTTCCAGCGTATCAGGAGCGGCCTGGGAAAAACCCGCGCCAATCTGGGATCCGGCCTTTCCGGTCTGTTTTCCGGAGGCAAGGTCGATGATGATTTGCTGGAAGAGATCGAAACGACGCTGCTGATGGCAGACGTGGGCGTTACCGCCACCACAGAAATCATCGAATCCCTGACCGACAAACTCAACAAAAGCCAGCTAAAGGACGGTGCCGCCGTCAGGGACGCGCTGAAAAACGAGCTGCGTTCCCTGCTGGTCAGCAGCACCGAACCGCTGACCATCGATAGCAGCAAAAAGCCCTGGGTGATGCTGATGGTTGGCGTGAACGGCGTCGGCAAGACCACAACCATCGGTAAGCTTACCCGCCAGTTCCAGAATGAAGGCCGCAGCGTCATGCTGGCCGCCGGTGATACCTTCCGCGCAGCAGCCGTCGAACAACTGCAGGTCTGGGGTGAGCGCAATGAGGTTCCGGTGATCGCCCAGCATACCGGGGCCGACAGTGCATCCGTCATTTTCGATGCGGTACAGGCGGCTCAGGCCAGAAATATTGATGTCGTGATTGCCGACACAGCCGGCAGATTGCAGAACAAGGACAATCTGATGGCCGAGCTGGAGAAAGTGGTCCGGGTGATGAAGAAACTGGATGACTCCGCTCCCCATGAAGTCATGCTGGTACTGGATGCGGGTACCGGCCAGAACGCCCTGAGCCAGGCCCAGGTGTTCCAGCAGGCGGTCGGCGTCAGCGGCATTACCCTGACCAAACTGGATGGCACCGCCAAGGGTGGTATCGTGTTCGCCATCGCCCGCCAGCTGGGGCTGCCCATCCGCTATATCGGCGTTGGTGAGCAGGTGGAAGACCTGCGTCCGTTTGACCCCGAAGCCTTCGTGGATGCGCTTTTCGACGACTGACAGAGCGCTGCCTTATTGCGTGAAATGGCAGACCATGTAATTTGCGCCGGTCAACTGTAGACCGGAAAATACCGGGAAAGGATCCAGGCTGTAATGATCGAATTTCGTCAGGTTACCAAGCGTTATGACAGCGATCATACAGCCCTGCGCCATGTCTCCTTTGAGCTCGACCGCGGCGAGCTGGCATTCCTGACCGGGCATTCCGGAGCCGGCAAGAGTACCTTGCTCAAGCTGATTCTGCTGATGGAACGGCCCACCGCCGGAGAAGTCAGGGTCGGCGGCCAGTTGCTGAATACCATGCCTCGTCGGCAGATTCCCTATGTAAGGCGCCATATCGGTGTGGTTTTCCAGAATCACCAGTTGCTGTTTGATCGCACCGTTTTCGACAACGTCGCCATGCCGCTGGAAGTCATGGGCGTATCCCCCGGCGATATTGGCCGTCGGGTACGCGCGGCACTGGACAAGGTGGGGTTGCTCAGCAAGGAACGGATGAATCCGGTTCAGCTGTCTGGCGGTGAGCAGCAGCGGGTAGGCATCGCCCGGGCGGTGGTGAACAAGCCACCGGTGCTGCTGGCGGACGAACCTACCGGTAACCTCGACCCGGAGCTGTCCGCCGACATCATGCATCTGTTCGAACAATTCAGTCAGGTGGGGGTTACCGTTCTCATTGCCACCCACGATATTGCCCTGATCGAGTCCATGGACCGCCGCCGGCTGATCCTGTCTCAGGGGGAATTGCTGGCCGGCACCCGTAGCAGAGTGGGAGCCGCGGGATGAGCCGATCGTCCCGTCCTTCATCCGCCCCCCGTAACCGCGGCGCTGGCCGTCGGCGCTCATCCCTTGGCGCAGCACTGATCAGCTATCGCGCCCACCATCTGAAAGTCGCCCGGGACAGCGCCCGGCGCATGCTGGGCTCACCGGTTGCCAGTGCAATGACCTGGGCGGTTATGGGCATCGCTCTGGCGCTGCCGGTAGGGCTTCTGTTGCTGTTATCCAGTCTCCAGAGCATCACCGACGGCTGGGAAAGCGCGGCGCGGGTGACTGTGTATCTGACTGATAGGGTTTCGGATGACCGTGCCGACCAGCTCCGCAGTCAGGTCAGCGAGCGAGAGAGCGTCGCCGAGGTGGTCCTGATTCACCGGGACCAGGCGCTGGCGGAGTTCCGCGCGGGGTCAGGCCTGGCGGAGGCGCTGGATTACCTTGATGAGAATCCTCTCCCTCACACCCTGCTGGTAACACCGGTGGATGCCCAGCGTACAGCCGAAGGGGTAGAGCAGCTGGCGGATGAGCTACGCTCCCTGGACGATGTCGCCCGGGTACAGGTGGATCTGGGCTGGTTACAGCGATTAGCGGCCATGACTGACCTGATTGCGCGAGCGGTCTGGGTACTTACCCTGCTGCTGGCGGCTGCCGTCGTACTGGTCATCGGTAATACGATCCGTCTGGCCATCGAAAACCGGCGGGATGAAATTCTCGTTGCCAAGCTGGTGGGCGGCACTGACGCCTTTGTACGACGACCGTTTCTATATACCGGTGCCTGGTATGGTCTGGGTGGCGGTCTGGTGGCCGTGGTGATTCTACAGTTCGCCATCTGGTGGCTGAATGGCCCGGTTCGGGAGCTGGCAGCGCTTTATAACAGTGATTATGCCCTGCCGGGATTGCCGTTTGATGGTGTTATAGCGTTGCTTCTGGTCGCCCTTACACTCGGGTGGCTGGGGGCCTGGCTGGCCGTAAGACGTCACCTGGACGCCATCGAGCCGGGGGAAATTGCCGGCGCCGGCTAAGTCCCGTGTCTTACCAGTATTTCACATGGCGTTGACCGCAATGTGCTAGGCTGGGGTCCACAGGACCACGGCGCCACCCGAATCGTACGGGAAACACCGTATGGCTGGCATAAGTGAATGGGTTCTATTTTTAAGCACATGAATACCCGGGCCCGGCTGGTAATCGATCGCTATCGTGTCTCTCTGATCGGTTATCAGGTAGTCAAACGGGCTTTCTGCTGGCTTGCAGCTTATTGAATCTGAAGGTGAAAAGCGGGCAGTTAGGGAACCAAATTACCACTTGGCGGTCATAACTACAGTTGCTATATTTGTGGGTTGCCAAGTACGGAGGATACGAATGGGAACAAGTTTACAGTTAGCAGATCGTCTTGTCCCGGGTGCCAATCTGGAGGCCTATATTCAGGCAGCCAGTCGCATTCCGGTGTTGACCGTAGACGAAGAGCGTAAGCTTGCCGAACGCCTCCATTATGAAGGAGACGTTGACGCAGCACGTACGCTGGTGCTTTCACACCTGCGATTCGTCATTCATATCGCACGCAGTTATTCAGGCTACGGCCTGGCGCAGGCTGACCTGATCCAGGAAGGCAATGTCGGCCTGATGAAGGCGGTCAAGCGTTTTAATCCGGAGTTCGGTGTGCGCCTGGTTTCTTTTGCCGTGCACTGGATCAAGGCAGAAATTCACGAGTTTATCCTGCGCAACTGGCGCATCGTGAAAGTGGCCACGACCAAAGCCCAGCGCAAACTCTTTTTTAACCTGCGCAGTCAGAAGAAGCGTCTGGCCTGGCTGAACCAGGAAGAGCTGAACGCCGTCGCGACCGATCTTGGGGTTGAGCCTCATGTGGTGCGTGAGATGGAGGGCCGGCTGGCTTCCCAGGACACCGCGTTCGACGGCCCGCACGGCGATGACGATGACAACGCCTATCAGGCTCCTGCCTACTATCTGGAAGACCGCCGCAGTGATCCGGCTCTGCAGGTGGAAAAAGCGGACTGGACGGACGATTCCAATACCCGTCTGATGGAGGCGATGGAAAGTCTGGATGAGCGCAGCCAGGACATTTTACGTCAGCGCTGGCTCACCGACAGCAAGGCCACGCTCCATGAGCTCGCTGAAAAGTATGGCATCTCGGCGGAGCGGATTCGGCAGCTGGAGAAAAACGCCATGAAGAAAATCCGATTGCAGATGGCCGAAGCGGCCTGATCGCGCACGGATAACGGCTTTCAAACGCCACCGGCTGACTGCCGGTGGCGTTTTTGTTTGCAGGAGCATAATGCCAATGGCATCACCGCACATTGCCTTTCTAGGCATCGGCCTCATGGGCGCGCCCATGGTTCAGAACCTGCTGGTCGCGGGCTTTCCCATGACCCTATGGAACCGCACCGCCAGCAAATGTGAGCCGTTCGCAGGACGGGCCCAAATCGCGCAGTCCCCAGCCCAGGCGGTGGCTGACGCCGATATCATTATCACCATGCTCGAGAACGGTGGCGTGGTGGAATCGGTATTGGTGGAGCAGGGCGCCATGGCCGCCGTCAAGGCCGGTGCTGTGGTGATCGATATGAGCTCCGTGCAGCCGTCGCTGGCCCGTCGCCATGCCGGACTTGCCGCCGCGCAGGGTGCAGGTTATCTGGATGCGCCCGTATCCGGGGGCACCCGTGGTGCCGAGGCGGGCACACTCAGCATCATGGTAGGCGGTGAGGCTGACACGCTCAGGCAGGCCCGGCCCGTATTCGATGCCCTGGGCAAAGTGACCCATATCGGCCCGGCAGGCGCCGGTCAATTGGCCAAGCTTGCCAATCAGGCCATTGTCGGTATCACCATTGGCGCTGTATCTGAAGCTCTGTTGCTGGCTGCCAAAGGCGGGGCGGATCCGGTCGCTGTCCGGGAAGCGTTGCTGGGCGGGTTTGCCGGCAGCAAGATTCTCGAACAGCACGGTGAACGGATGATTGAGCGGGACTTTGCACCCGGCGCGCCGGCCCGCATTCAGCTTAAAGATCTGCGCATGATTCTGGATGAGGCCAGGGCCGAGGGCCTGACCCTGCCCCTGTCCCAGCAGGCCTACAGCGGATACCTGTCGTTAGTGGCCAATGGGCACGGGGACGTGGATCACAGTGGTCTGCTGCTGGAACTCGAACACGTGAATGGCGCCCGCCTCGGCGGTGACCGGGGCAAGGTGTCGGAGCGGGAGTAAGCCCATGCCAAGATTCGCCGCCAACCTCACCCTTCTTTTTAATGAGGTGCCCTTCGAGGAACGCTTTGCCGCCGCCCACCGGGCCGGATTCACCGGCGTCGAGTACCTGTTTCCCTATGCCTGGCCCGCAGCTTTGCTGGCCGAAAAGCTGCAGCAGCACCAGTTATCTCAGGTGCTGTTCAATCTGCCACCTGGTGACTGGGATGGCGGCGAACGTGGTATCGCCTGCCTGCCAGGGCGGGAAGCGGAATTCCGGCAGGGTCTCGAGGAAGCGGTCCGTTATGCCCGCGCACTGAATTGCTCCCGGCTCAACTGCCTGGCAGGTCTGGCTCCCGCCGGGGAGGATCCCGAGCGTGTGTGGGATACCCTGCGCAGCAACGTGACCCTGGCTGCAAGACGCCTGGCAGATGAGGGTATCACCCTGTGTCTGGAAGCCATTAACTCACGGGTGGATATGCCCGGCTTTGTGCTGGATACCTCGGCCCGGGTGGTGCAGCTGATGGATGAGGTCGGTGCAGATAATGTCCGGTTGCAGTACGATATCTATCACATGCAAATTATGGAGGGGGACCTGATCCGTACCCTGCAGTCGTTGCTGCCGCGCATCGGTCATATCCAGTTTGCCGATAATCCGGGCCGCCACGAGCCAGGCACTGGTGAGATCAATTTCCCGGCGGTTTTCCGGGCGCTGGATGAGGCAGGGTACCAGGGGTGGGTTAGTGCTGAGTACCGGCCGCTGGGCCGGACCGAGGCGGGGCTGGACTGGCTGAAACCCGCGGCCCGGCCCATAATGTGACCGTCGTCATCGGCGACACCCTCTTACAGGATCGTAACTGGCAGCCAATCATTACAGCCCTTACTCTGGGCAAACATTAACAAGGGGGAACCGGGCCGACAGCCTTCTCAGGCCCAGTGCCGGAAGGGCTCCGGCGACAGGGACATCCCTTGCAGTACAGTGGTTACTCAGTCATACGGGAGGAACACCGGTGAAAGCACTGGTAATCGAAGACGATCAAGACGTGGCAAGCTACCTGGTAAAAGGACTCAAAGAGTCTGATTTCGTGGTGGATCACGCGGCCGACGGCAAGGAAGGTATGATGCTCGCCGCCAGTGAAGACTACGACATCATGATTGTAGACCGGATGCTGCCGGGAATGGACGGCCTGTCTATTATCAAAACGGTCCGGGCGACCGGTAACCAGGTGCCCGTGCTGATTCTCAGTGCTCTCGGCGACGTTGATGACCGGGTGGAGGGTCTGCGCGGCGGCGGTGACGATTACCTCACCAAACCCTTCTCGTTTACCGAACTGCTGGCGCGGATTGAATCCCTGGTCCGTCGTAACCGTCAGTCGGCTGAAACCGAGACCGTACTGAAAGTGGCCGATCTGGAGATGGACCTGCTGGCCCGTACCGTCAAGCGTGCCGGCCAGAACATCGATGTTCAGCCGCGGGAATTCCGCCTGCTGGAATACCTGATGCGCAATGCCGGCCAGGTGGTCACCCGTACCATGTTGCTGGAAAAGGTGTGGGACTATCACTTTGATCCCCAGACCAACGTCATCGACGTTCATATCAGTCGTTTACGGGCCAAGATCGATAAGGAGTTCGAAACCCCGCTGCTCCAGACCGTGCGGGGTGCGGGATACATGCTGCGTGAAACTGCTTAGCCAGCTACGAACTTCCACCTTCCAGCTGGCCCTGCTTTACATGGTGGTGTTTGCCACCTCGGTGTTTCTGTTGCTGGCGTTTATCTACTGGCGTACCGCCGGTTTTATGACCGCCCAGACCGACGAAACCATTGATGCCGAAATTGCGGGGCTGGCCGAGCAATACCGGGGTCGGGGCGTTAATGGCCTGATCACGATCATTCGTGAGCGGGTCGCCCGTGACCCCAACGCCAAATCCCTTTATCTGCTCACCACGGATGAATACCTCAAGCTGGCCGGCAACCTCAACGGCTGGCCAATGGAATCCCAGTCTCAGGGCAGCTGGATCAACTTCACCCTGGACGAAAGCCTGGGCTGGGCCGGTCCGCCGCGCCAGGCCCGGGCCAGAATCTTTGAAGTGCAGGGTGGGCTGCGACTGCTGGTCGGGCGTGATGTGGACGATCTGAACACCCTCAAGGCGCTGATTGAAACCGCCATCAACTGGGGAATGGGTATTACCCTGGGGCTCGCGCTGTTAGGCGGCTTTATGATGAGCCGCAGCACCACCCGGCGCATAGAAGTGATCAATATTACCTCCCGCAAGATCATGAATGGGCATCTGTCCCAGCGTATTCCCACCCGGGGCACCCAGGACGACTTTGACCAGCTGGCAGAAAACCTGAACCAGATGCTCGACCGGATCGTGTATCTGATGGAGGGCATCCGCCATGTTTCAGACAGTATCGCCCATGACCTTCGAACGCCGCTGACCCGGCTGCGCAACCAGCTGGAAACCACCCTCATGGTGGTGGACAACGACGAGGCCCGGGACCAGGCCGCGAAGGCGGTAGCGGAAGCGGACCAGTTGCTGGCCACCTTCAACGCACTGCTTCGTATTGCCCGCCTGGAAACCCGGGGCAATACCACGGCGGATGTACGCCCGGTGTCATTGGGGTTGCTGGTCAGGGATGCCTGCGAATTGTATGAAGCGCTGTCTGAGGATAAATCCCAGGTCTTTAGCCAGAATATCGATGACGAAGTGACGGTAGAGGGTGACCGGGATCTGCTCTTTCAGATGGTCAGCAACCTGATCGACAATGCCATCAAGTACACACCGGAAAAAGGTGAGATTGTGGTCACCGTCATGCTGGAGAACGAGTCTGCCATCTTTGAGGTGGCCGATAGTGGCATCGGAGTGCCGGACGACGAGAAGGGGCAGATTTTCCAGCGCTTCTACCGGGTCGGCAAGAGCCGGTCATCCCCGGGCAACGGTCTGGGGCTGAGCCTGGTGAACGCGGTGACGGAGATTCATCAGGGAACGATTGGCGTCTTCGACCATCACCCGGGCGCTGCTCTGCCCGGGTTGCGTGTCCGGGTGACCTTGCCCCGTTACAACCCGCAGAAGCGACGAGTCAAGCTGGTGTCCGCAAACCCGGAAGCCGGGCAGGCGGAAGATCACACGGCCTGAGAGTGATCGTCTGAACGGCGGAAGCGGTTGATGCGCCCGGCCACCGGCCGTAATACCGGCGCGCCGTTCTGTTCCAGGTCATCCAGCAGATCACCTGCCTGCCGACGGTAGCGCCTCAGGCGGGTCTGGAAGCTGTCCCACTCACCCTCCAGCTGATGCTGTCCGGTCATGAAGAAGGCCGCGAGGTTGTGACGATTGACCTTGTCGGTAACCCCGAGGCGATCCAATTGATACCCGATGTTATCCACGCCTTTCAGAAGGGTTTGGGTAAGCCTGTCTTTGTTCATGACTGCGGTGTCCTCATTGAGGTCACGGGCGGTAATGCCCTTTGATTGCTTCTATGATGGGGCCGGAAACAGAGGCTTACAAGTGCCAGCGCGGCGCCATGAACGCCTGAATTAAATGTCATTGCCCGGCCACTTCAGGTTAACAGCCCCTGTGGATAATGGGTATGGCAGTAGTGAAGCAGACAACGAAGGTTGCCTGCTTCTCCCTCCAGCACAGCGCTAGCCTTGACCCCGCTCTTAAAGCGGGGTTTTTTTATGGCTCGTACCGGATGTCGTTGATGTACCAGAGCACAGGACCTTCTGGCGTCTGCACCAGGGCTTCATCGTCCACCTGCTTTTTCAGCAATGCCCGGGCCATGGGAGAGTCGATGGAGATGTAGTGTTTGTCCAGGTCCAGCTCGTCGTAGCCCACGATGCGAAAACGGCGGGTTTCTCCTGCTTCGTTCTCGACTTCGACCCAGGCGCCGAAAAATACGCGTCCGTCCTGTTCAGGGCTGTAGTCGACCACCTTGAGTTCCCGCGAGCGCCGTTCCAGATACCGGAAGCGCCGGTCAATCTCCCGAAGCCGCTTCTTGTTGTACTGGTAGTCCGCGTTTTCGGAACGGTCACCCAGGCTGGCAGCCCAGGTCACCTTGCGGGTGATATCGGGACGCTCAACCCGCCACAGGTGTTCCATTTCCGCTTTCAGTGCCTCAAAGCCGGCGCGGGTAATCAGGGGGGCGCGCATCGGGGTTCAGGCGGTTTCGGCCATGGCGCCGTCTTTCTGAAGGACTTCAGTAAGGAAGAAGGCAACAGCCTGCCGTGCCTGGTTTAGCCGGGCACGGGACAACTGGGCCTGATCCTGAAGGTGGTGCAGGAAAGCCTGCTTGTCGGCCCATTCCAGGGTATCCGGCGTTCTGGGCTGGTGGAAAAGGACAAACCGGCCAATCCAGTGGAGATAGGTGCGTTGAGCGCGAAGGTTGAGTTGCTGATGAAAAATTGCGCTTTCTACCTGTGCAAACAGGCCGGGCTCGGTCTGTTCAAGCGCTTCTGTCAGTTCCATGTTCAATCCTGATAGTGGCTTCTGGCCGCGGAACGGCCCTGTTGTTCTTATAATGCCCGCATCATATGACAATCGCTTTAATACCGCAAAAGCCGAATTGTTGACATTGGTGTCCGTCGCGTTACGACTTGTCTGAAGATTTTCGCAGCAGCGCACGAAACCCTGTCGGGACTACTTGCGAAACTCCTCGAGCCGGTCAAGATAGCGCTGCATGGCCTCTTCCCGGGACATGCCCCGAAGCGGCTCGCGCACATCGTACTTGGCCCGGGCGATAAAATCGGTCATACCGGGGCGCTTGCCGGTGACATCGCCTTCCGTGGCCTGCTTGTACAGACCGTAGAATTCCAGTTTGAGCTGATTGGACGGGCGCTCATCGCCCTGACCGTTCTGGATGTAGTCAACAGCTTCTTTGAAGCGGGCTTCCAGGTTACTCATGACTGTGTTCCTGATGAAAGTAGGTGATTGCTGAGTGTTCAACAAGTGCGGAGTATAGCCCTGGTCGGTCTGCGAAAACCATGACGCCTCTGTGACACGCCCGACAGGATGACCAGGGCCGGTTCCCTGACTATGCTGAAGCCCGTACGGAAACACATCGACATCCATGGAGCGTTCATGATCGGCCCGAAATCCGTTAGTCGTTTGTCCGTCGCTCCGCTGGTACTGCTGACTCTGGCGGCACCTGCGTCCAGCGCCCAGCAGTCGACAGCCGCGCCGGCACCCCGTATTACGGTGACCGCGCCCAGGCTGGAGCGGGGGTTATATCAGACACCAGCGGCGATTTCCCGCCTTAACCGGCGGGACATACGTCAGGGTGAGCAGGGTATCCGGCTGGACGAATCCCTGGAGTCCGTTCCCGGCCTGTTCCTGCAGAACCGGGACAACTTCGCCCAGGGCCAGCGGATCTCAAGCCGTGGGTTTGGCGCCCGGGCCCCGTTTGGCATTCGTGGGCTTCATATCCGGGTGGACGGCATCCCCTACACCCTGCCAGACGGTCAGGCACAGATTGATGCCATTGATCTGGCCAGTGTCGAACAGATCGAGGTCATCCGGGGCCCGTCATCGGTATTGTATGGTAACGCGGCTGGCGGGGTTATTGATGTGACGACCGCTGACGGCCGCCGTATGAGGCCGTCGCCGGTGATTGACCTCCAGGGCGGTAGCCACGGGCTGATGCAGCT
>CAYMQO010000044.1:0-10610 GCA_964392405.1 uncultured Marinobacter sp. | reverse complement strand
TTGGCGGCCTCTTTGTTCTTTTGCTGTCTTGTATAGTTTTCGTTTTCGTCGAGCCGTAACCGAACACCGGGCTCTTTGCCTGGGGCCATCGTAATCCCTTGGGTGCAACGGTCCGTGAAATTCCGTCTGATCCATCCACGCCCACTGTCTGGAATTTGTGTCAGATCTCCACCTCCTCGAACAACTCCGGCACCTCGCATTCCCAGCCGAACCGTTCATGTACCCGCTTGCGCATAACGTCTGCGGCCACCATTTCACCGTGGGTTATGTAGACCTTTTCCGGTTTCAGCTGCCCCTGGCTTAGCCACTCCAGGACTTCCTCGTAGTCGCCGTGGGCGGACAGGGAGTTCAGATTGTGGATTTCCGCCTTCACCGGCCAGTACTCGCCATGGATTTTGACCGACTCGACCCCATTCACCAGGGCATCGCCACGAGTGCCCGGCGCCTGGAATCCTGCGAACACAATGCTGTTACGCGGATTGGGCAGCAGCGTCTTCAGGTGGTGAAGCACCCGGCCGCCGCTCGCCATGCCGCTGGCGGAGATAATGACGGCGGGGAATTTTTTGGTGGTCAGCTCGGTGGACTCTTCCACGGTGCGCACAAAGTGCGTGTTCTCGTCGATCAACTCGCACTGGGCCTGGTTCAACCGGTGTTCCTTGTGGTGCCGGCAGAAAAGCTCAGTGGCACGGATGGCCATGGGACTGTTCAGGTACACCGGAAGCCTGGGAATTTTTCCCTGGGCCATCAGCTTGTGCACCAGGTACAGCAGCGTCTGGGCGCGGCCCACGGCAAAGGCGGGCATCAGTACCACGCCGCCCCGTGCTACGGTGGTGCTGATAAGATCGGCCAGCTCCACTTCCGGATCTATATCGCCATGCCGGCGGTCACCGTAGGTGGACTCGCACACCAGTACGTCCGCTTTCTGGATAGGCTCCGGCGGCCGCATGATCACATCATTCTGCCGGCCTACATCCCCGCTGAACACGACCGTACGGTCATGGCCGGCGTGATGTACGTGCACGCAGGATGAGCCCAGAATGTGCCCGGCGGGCGTGAACGTTACATGGAAGCCCTTCACCGGTCCGAATTTTTCATGGTAGCGCAGCGACTCGAAGTGTTTCAGGGCCTCGTAGGCGTCTTTCTCAGTGAACAGGGGCTCCGGGTGTTCATGTTTCGAGAATTTCTTGCGGAAGGCGTATTTTGCGTCTTCTTCTTGCAGATAACCCGCATCTGGCAGCAACACCTTGCACAGTTCATGGGTAGCCTTGGTACAGTAGATCTTTCCCTTGAAGCCGTTCTTCACCAGCGCGGGCAGATAGCCTGTGTGATCGATATGGGCATGGGTCAGCACCACCGCATCGATGGTGTGGGGCTCCACGGGGAAGGGCGCCCAGTTACGGCGTCGTAACGTCTTTACGCCCTGATACATGCCACAATCCACCAGCAAACGATGCTTCTCATCGCTAAGCAGGTAGCGTGAGCCAGTAACCGTGCCTGTGCCGCCAAGGAACTGTAATTTCATCGGGTATCCTTTGTGGGGAAGTGGGAAATGCTATCACAATGGATCAGTACAAAGGGTCGGGTATTGACCTGGCTCACAGGGACACGTCCAGGACAAGGAATGCCAACACTGTTAATCGTGGATGGCTTCAGTTTTTCTTCTACGCGAATGACCACGAACCGCCGCATGTCCATGTGTTGAAGGGAGAACGCTGGGCCAAAATTGAAGTTGAAAGTGGTAATGTAGTGCACAGTACGCTCAAAAGGCAGGAGCTCAGGGCCTGCCTGGCAATGGTAGCGCAACATCGCCACCCCTTACTGGAGCAGTGGTATGACTGGTTTAACCGGTAAGTCCGTTCGTATTGATGATCGCTATCTTCACGTGGAGCTGGCCGACGGTCGTGTTATTTCCACACCGCTGAGCTGGTATCCGGAGCTGGAGAATGCCTCTATCACCGAGTTCAGAAACTATCGTTTTATTTGTGACGGTACGGGCATCGAATGGGAAGCACTGGACTACCACCTGAGCATAGAAGCGATGATGCAACCAAAAGCCAGGCGCAGCGCTGCATGAGCGATGAAGGAGCCATTGACAGTTCTCAAAATGATGACCAGGGAGAGTAGGAGGGTGGAACAGAGTCCGTGTTAGAGATCCGTGTCCAGAGCGGGCCGAGGAGCTCATTCTGATGGATCGTTAGCCGCCGTCTCCCTGCGATCTATTAGCGTGCCCAAAATTGTTATAGCTGCGGACGCAGAAGCGTAGGTCACCAGGAAAACAGCGGTTCGCCATGACTCCGAAACGGACAACCAGGCGACCGCTAACAGCAGGAAATAACTGCCATAGAGAAGAGGAAAGGTTCGTTCAGGCTTCGTCATTGAGGCAGTTCCTGAACAATTGATGCATCGAATCCAGGGCGACCTTTTCGCTTTCCAAGTAGCTGCTTTCTATTGGAACAAGCGAGCGAAAAAATTGAAAGTCGGTGCCGTCCCACTGCCCATACACCGCCCAGAGGCTCCTATTATTCCCGAGGACGGTCTCAAAGGTAGTCACGTTACGCCCATCCAGCCTGTGGAACCGAGTATCAGAGATGGAGTCGTACGGGATCTGTTCTCCGAGGTGAGCCTTAAAAGCGTGGGTGAATTTCTCCGACAATGCCTGACCCCCGACGGAGGGGGAAATTCCCTCGAGCAACGATACGGTCGGTGCTGTCCCAAAAAATTCGAACACCACGCCGATCCAGTGGTCATCATCGTCAACTGGGCTGAACTCAAATCGGGAGTACTCAGCCGTGTCAGAGTAAGAAATGGTCATCTCAGCGGCGGTAACGTCAGTTTCATTGCACGTGAGCCCTGCGTTGCTGGCCTGTGAGTTGAGCAGACCAGCAATCGAGAGTAAAAGGCATAGCTTGCGTGTTCGATGGCGGCGCATCCGGGACTTTACCTTTTTAACCAAAAATATCGAAGTATGAGGTGTCGTCCATAGAGCATACCTGCAGTTCAAGTGCCTCAGTCGCAGTTAATCAGGTTCGGCAAGGTCAAAATACCGAACAAATCACGACATGGAGGCATCTATGGACAGGCACGCCGAAAAAAAAGACTGCCATTCATAGGAAGCTATGGATGAGAAGGCCGGTTTGTACGCCAGCTGTTCTGGCTCGCCGCTCAGCCCTCCAGCTCCCGCTGAGCCGACATGGCAAGGAAGGCTGAGCGGCTCATATGCCGGCTTTTCGCCTCTTCATCAATCCGGCGTAGCAGCCCTTCCGGCAGGCTGACGTTCAACCGCACTGACTTCGTCTTCAGCTTGCCGGTGTCGATATCCACCATCATCCAGATGCCGCCCTGGTAATCCGGGTTACCCATCAACTCGCTCAGCGGGGTGGGCGCGGGCACCACCATATCTTCGTCTTCGCAGTACAGCTCTACTGCCTCCTGGATATTGCCGGCCAGGTCATCCCAGCTATCAGCCGCAGTGAAGCAGCCGGGGAAGTCCGGCAGCTCGGCACCATGGGCGTGGGTATCATCACCCGCATGTACGTACACAGGAAACAGCATACTTACCTCCAATCCCAGCCAGCCTGCCTGTAAATACTGCGCAGTGTACCGATCGGCATGTCCTTCCTTGGGTGGGGTACCACTACATGCCCTGGCTTACCTGGGTGCTTGAATTTCTCGTGGTCGCCCTTGCCACCCACCTTAATCCAGCCGTCGGCCTTTAATCGTTTGATGATATCTGCGCTCTTCATTTGTGTATCTTTACACAACGGAAGGAGAGTTTGCAATGACCGTCTTGTCGCTATGTGCCGGAACCCGCAGATTGCTAGTTGAGCATTATGCTGGTGTTTTCAGGTGCTTGAGCCAGAGGTGCTCATTGTTCGTGTATTGTATAACGACATGGATGCACGGTAAGGCTACGGGATCAGTGGCGTAAATGCTCATCCCCGGACGTAGTGGGCTGATTCCGCGGTCCTGTCTGACGGTCTTAATATAAAGGAAATTCTGCAATATAATTCTGGGGTTACCGATAAAGAAAAAAGGATTTAATGTGAACCCTGGCGCCATTGTGTACCTGGTAGGCATCTCCCTTTTCGGTTTCTTCTACGCACCCCTTAAAGGAGCTATAGGAGATACCTGGTTTTTTGTAGGCGCCGCAGTCCTATATTTAATCTCTCTACGGTTGGCAGGCGACTTCATCGCCAAAAAGTCGAGCGCACGCAAAAGGTCCTAACAGAGACAAAACCTGCGGGGTTTCACAAATATCAGGAGTGGCCGCCCTTTTGGCCCGGTGCTTGCTGAGCTTGAACCATGCCAGTTCTTAAGCAGTTTGCGAGGAAGTACTGCATGGTCCAGAAAAATAACGGTTTCACCCTTATCGAACTCATGATCGTGGTAGCGATACTTGGTATCCTGACCGCGGTTTCCATTCCGCTTTATCAGGGCTATGTCGCCAAAACTCATGTGTCGCGAGCCGTGGGCGAGCTGGGCCAGTACCGCTCGGCCGTCGAAGAGGCGGTTGGCAGAAATCAGCCCGTTACCAACACAGCGATCGGCTATACCCCTTCCAATATCACGACCGGCACCAGCGCAACTGATATCGCCACCCTGAACGCTGACGGTTCGGGGCAGTTGCAGGTGACACTGGGCGGCAATGCACATCCCAGAGTGTCGGGTGTACAGGTCACATTTCAGCGAAGCCCAGCGGGAAGCTGGGAGTGCGTGATCGACCCTTCGGGCAACCCGTCGGGGTGGCAGGATATCTACCTTCCGCCTGGATGCCGACTATAATCGGGCCGATGAGGCCAACTACCTGTAGAGAGTGACATCCGGGCCCAGCCCGGCGTCCGTTGGACCGCCAGGTTATCTACTTACACGCTAAGCGCCTTTTCCAGGGCTTTCAATGCATCGGCGGGTCGTGCTAAGAATGCGGCTGGTCTACGACTTGCGAACGGCGCTCCAGAATCGTCTGTCGCAGCAAGTTATTTCTCGTGGACTCTGGTATCTTTAGCGTCGACAGGGTGTCGTACTAAATGGCTCCGTCCTCGTTATAAGCGTCACGGCAGACGTCAACCGGTCAGTGCGCTTAGCCCCACCGTAATGTTAAGGAAACTTGTTGCAAAGGATGCAGATATGGCAATAATTCAGTTCGCTAATCCCGCCCGGGATCTTGCTAAAGTAAGTTCGTACAGTCTGGATGTGATTCGGGATATTCTCATCGCATCTGGTGTTCCGCAAATAATTATCACCAGCACGGCAAGAACACCGGCGGAGCAAGCGCGGATCATGTTTGAGAACATTGACCGGTATGGCGTTGATCACCAGAAGCGGTTGTACGGCAATTACGGTGATCGGGTTATTGATCATTACGCCGTACTGAAACAGTCCGGAAAAAGTCGCGATGAAATCATTGCTGGTATGACCGCGAAAATCTATCTGCTCGGGCCGGGCAAGGTATCACGACACGTCGGCGATCCGGGAAAGCTCAATGTTGTGGACATCGCTCCCTCGTCCATTGAGGTACCCAGGCGTGCTGCATTCGAAGACGCTGTAGCCAGCGACACCCGTGTTTCCAGGTTCCTGCTCCCACCCGGTGATCCGGCCTATCACCTTGAGATACCGCAGCCACAGCAAGGAGCAGACTGATGAACCTGAACACTGTTTATTTGTTGAGCTTGCTATCACTTGCTTTGATCGTCACGCCAGCCGCCAATGCAGACACTGACTGCGTTTTTGACCCCGCTGCGGCAGAGCTGCCTCCGGTGCTTCATACTGGGCAAGTCAGCACCTATGACTGGAGCGAAGCTGATCGCACAGCCCGGGGAGTGCTACACGATGGAAGCTTATTCTCCGCCCGCTATTGGGCTTGTAACCACATTGGTGCCAGGGTTGTTTTATTGGTCGATGAGGCGACCGGACTCGGAGTGCAGGACCTGCGCGCCCGGATCAAAGCCGCTGCAGCATTCCTGCCAGAGGAGGAAGCCCTGATAGTGACAGCCCACGTCGACGATAAGAACGACCTGGAATTACGGGAGTATGAACGAGCTGCACTACCTGTGTCAGGATATTCCGAATTCTACCTGGGCTACGGACTGGTCTCGGAGTCGGTGTTGATTGAGGTTATGTACTACTTCGACTGAAAGTAGTGCACTGGACAGGCGCGAGGAATGGAACCAAGCCACAGCCAGGCACTCCAAATCAGGTAATCCAGAACCCGGTCAGGTAATGACGGCCGTGTTGGATAATTCCGCGCTATCCCAAAGCAGGGCAATGAATGGACGAGCTATGGTTGTGGGTTGGGTTCAATCTGTTTGTCATGGCCTTACTGGCCCTGGATCTGGGCGTGCTGCACCGGGGCGAAAGGGTGATTACCGTGCGGCATGCGCTGTGGCTCAGTTTGGGCTATGTAGTGCTTGCCATGATATTCGCCGCTGGCATGTTTATCTTCATGGGAGAGGCTGAGGGGTACCAGTTTCTCAGCGGATACCTGATCGAAAAGAGTCTCAGCGTCGATAATATTTTCGTGTTCGTGCTGATTTTCTCTCACTTTGCTGTTCCTCCTCAGTACCAGTATCGCGTCCTCTTTTGGGGCATTCTGGGCGCACTGGTAATGCGCGGAACCCTGATCCTGGTGGGCGCCTCCATTATCGACGCGTTTCACTGGGTGATCTATTTGTTCGGGGCTTTCCTGATTTTTACCGGCATCAAAATGCTGGTCACCGTGGGCAGGAACCGGACGTCGAGAATAACCGCATTGTGCGGTTTATGCGTAGCCGCTTCCGGATTACGCAGGATTACGAAGGGGCCCGATTCTTCGTAAAGGCCGGGGGCGTTCGCTATATGACTCCGCTGTTCCTGGTTCTGGTCCTTATCGAGCTGACCGATGTGGTCTTTGCACTGGATTCGATTCCAGCGATTTTTGCCATTACCACTGATCCGTTTATTGTCTACACCTCCAACGTCTTTGCGATTCTGGGACTGAGGGCCCTTTATTTCGCCCTCGCAGGTATTGTTCACCGGTTTCATTACCTCAAGTATGGATTGTCACTGGTCCTGGTGGTGGTTGGGGTGAAAATGATCCTCAATGCCTGGTTCGACGCCAAGGTCATTCCTACCGAAGCGGCGCTGCTGATGACGGCCGCTCTTATTGGAGGGTCGATCCTGTTTTCCATGTGGAAGACAAGGCACCTGGAGCCGGCGGAAGCGGCGAAAATGGGAGCTCAGTGGTGGATACCGGGCAGCCCGCCAAAAACGGATGTTGAACGGGGTCACAAGCCCGAGGAATAAACACATATCGGATACAAAACGACACCAAGCATCCATATACCGCTGGCAGATAACTTGGCATTGTGAGAGGTGGTCATAAAACAATCATCTTACCGTGCTCACAAGGATCCCAATGGCCCCATCAAGCTCAGCAATGCAGACGCAATGCCTACGTAACCCTGGCCCTGATTGGGATGCGTTGGTGGGGATGGCTGGCATTGTGGGTGAATGGGTCTGGGAGCAGGATGTCGAGCATCGGTTAACGCGCCTGGCAGGACGCTTTCTCGAGGGTGACAAAGCAGCAGAGCCTGAAGGGCTGACCGGCCGTCGCCGGTGGGAGTTGCCCCTGACGCCGGTCGAGGGCGGTACAGACTGGGCGGCCCATCGGGCCCTGTTGGATTGTCAGCAGCCGTTTCGCAACCTGCTTCTCCGCCGTGAAAATGCGGACGGCAACGCAACATTTATCAGTGTCAGCGGTATGCCCTGCTACGACGCTGACGGTAACTGGACCGGCTATCGGGGCGTTGGACACGATATTACCGAAGACCAGAGGCGCTACCATACAGTGCAGCGCTTTCAGGCCACCATGGATGCGTCACCCGATTGCATCCTGGTCACCGATTACGAAACCCACCAGATACTGTACGTCAACGACACCGCCTGCGACCTGACCGGCTTTCCGCGGGAAGAGTTGTTAAAGATCCGGCCACACCAGCTCGCCGGGCAGTCCCAGGAAGAAGCCGCTGAGATTTTTACGGCCGCGATTTCAGCCGGGCCAGAGGGTGCAACAGCAGAGGCTCATCTGGCGGTCAGCAAGAATGGCGACCGCAAGGGCTGGTGGGAGCCCCATCACCGCGGCGTGCGGATTGATGGCCGTTGGGTGATAGTGACGGTGTCGCGTCAGGTCACTGGATGAGTGCTGGCGGAGCAGGCGGCGTTACGCGCCAAACGTATGTACGCCACCCTGAGCGCGACCAACGAAGTGATCTTCCACGCGCAGACGGCCGAGGAGCTGTTTGAGCAGGTCTGCAACGCGGCTGTTGAGTTCGGCAAGCTGTCTTTTGCCAGCATCCTGTTGGTGGATGAGGCAAAAGGTGTGCTTCGAGTCGCCGCCAGTGCGGGAGTCGGGCAGGGCAGTATACGGCGTGTCCGATTGTCCGCAGACCCGGCTGCACCCGAAGGCCAGGGGCTGACCGGAACCGCCTACCGGACTGGAAAGCCCTGTATCAGTAACAATTTTCAACGGGACCCAAGAACGGCTCCGTGGCATGAAATAGCCAAAGCCCAGCAGTTAAATGCAGCTGCTTCCGTACCCATCCTTCGGGACGGCAGAGTGATCGGGGTGTTGTTTCTGTGCACTCGCGAGCGCCGGGCTTTCGACGATGAAATCCTGAGCCTGCTCTGCCGAATGACGGAAAACCTGAGTTTCGCCCTGCAGGCCCTCGAACACGAACTGGACCGAAAAGGCGCAGAAGAGCGCATCCGCTACATGGCCACCCACGATGCACTCACCGGCCTGCCAAACCGGGCCATGTTCGACGATCTGCTGGGGCATGCTGTGCTGACGGCCCAGCGATATGGTCGCAACCCCGCCGTGATATTTATTGACCTGGACAGGTTCAAGCTGATTAACGACAGCCTGGGACATGCGGCCGGGGACATTCTGCTTAAAGAGATGGCGAGACGATTGCGCTCGGTGCTTCGCGCTAGTGATGTTCTGGCCCGCCTGGGCGGCGATGAGTTCGTGATCCTGCTGCAGGACGTCAGGCATCCGGCCGACGCCGAAACCGTCGCACAGAAGTTGCTGGAGGTAGCGCTTGAACCACTGACCATTATGGAACATGAATGCCGGGTGACGGCGAGCATTGGCATCAGCCTGTATCCGATCCACGGGGAAGACGCCCAGACGCTGATGAAGAACGCGGACACGGCGATGTACTTGGTCAAGGAAAAGGGCAAAAATGCCTTTGAGTTCTATGAGTCAGGAATGCAGACGCAGTCCATCGAGCGGCTGGAGCTTGAGGCGGCGTTACGCACCGCACTGATCAGGAACGAATTTGATCTGCATTACCAGGCCAAGCTGGATCTGAAGACCAACCGGAACCCAGGCCATTATCAATATGGCCCGAACCCTGAGCATGCAGGTAATCGCCGAAGGTGTCGAAACCGAGGCCCAGGAAGCCTTCCTGCGTGACATTTCATGCGACGAATCCCAGGGGTTTTACTTCAGCCGGCCCGCGTCGGCGGATGACTTCGCCGACTTGCTCAAGGCGCACGGTGTCGAGTTGTCGGCTTAAACAGCCGACTCACTGGCCGACAATGCGAACATTCAGTGGTGGCTCTGGCAGCGCTTCGTGTTCCAGGGGCCGGGTCGCTACCACCACGTTGTCGATAGCGTACCAGTCTTCAAACCGGTCTTCATTGGGGTAGGCCTGGAAGTAATCGTTGCCTCCAATGGCAAAGTAATTCCAGCCGAGCATTTTTCCTTTATGGGAGTGGTCTATCCAGACCAGGTTTTCCATATTGGTCACCTGATGACCCCGGATCCATTGCCGGAAAACGCCATCTGCGGCGCCTGGTGCGCTGTTCATCTTCACGTAAAAGGCGACCTTCGTCCATTGCTCGGCAGGGCCGAAAACGTCCTCGTGGGTGACGTTACCGGTCAGCTCGGTCAGGAGCTGGCCGGATGTCAGGGATTTCAGCGCCGGATCACTGCCGCCCGGGCCATGGCCAAGCAGATGCGATCGATAGTTGTACGATCCGCCCTGGGACAGGTTCGCGGAATTGCCAGGTGGCCCCTGGAGAAAGGCGAAGACGTTCCGTAAACCATAATTGTCTGCTTTGTACTGCCAGATAAAGCGAGGATTCACGGCGTTCTTGTTGCCGTTGTAAATGGCGTCCTTGCGGTTCCAGTGGCCAACCCGGAAGATCTTGGAGGCAAACGGGCTGGGGATATTCTGCCGCTGATACCAGTTGTCGGAAAAGCGGATGTCGAACTCGATGTAGAGTTCCGGATGGTCGCCGTCCAGGACCTTGATGAACTGGGCATCGGAGGCCCAGTTTTTCCAGCCTCTGGAATGGGACTCACGCCAGAACACGGCTGACTTGCCCGTTCCGCCCTTTGCCTTGTCAGCATTGGCCGCCAGGATTTCAAGCGACGCATGCTTGTCGGGATGACCTGTTTCAGGCGACCACTGGGTCCCCTGATAAAGCCGGTCCCAGCCGTCGGGGAAGATGTGCCCCCTCACGCGCTCGATCGTCTGACCGTCACCATGCATGGTGCTGGTAAAGTCTGGCTGATCGTCAAAATTATCGGTGAAGAGCACTTCAGCCTGCGCCAGGTGCGACACAAG
>CAYMQO010000043.1:0-10841 GCA_964392405.1 uncultured Marinobacter sp. | reverse complement strand
ACAAGCGGGTACTAGCCACTTATAAAACCGTGATTGAGGTCAAGGGCGAAGACAAGCCTGCAGTTGTTTGCGAAAACCTGGCCATGTACGTCAAGGCATAAGGCCTGCCGTAGCAGCGCTTATCATCGAAACGAGCAAGGGGGCCATCTGGCCCCCTTGCTGTTTAAAGATATTCTGATGGATCAGAACTCTTTTTCAACGACCTTGCCGTCTTCAACCACGGCCATGGTCGGGTACACGACAAAGCCGCCACCCTCGTCAACTTCGATGACAGAATAGGTATTCTTCATCGGGTCCATCTGATCAAAGGCCGCATTCATATTGGCCCGGATCTCGGTCGGATCGGTAGTATCCGCCAGGTCCATGGCTTCTACCAGAACGTTCAGCGCCAGATAATGGTATGCCGCTTCAGAACCCGGTGTCTTGCCGTATTTCTCTTCATAGCGCTTGACGAAATCCCGCGCCGGTTCGCTCTGGTCGTAAACCAGGGGAACAACCCCTACGGTATCTTCCAGTACTTCCAGGCCACCGACCACGCTGGCGGCCTCATCAATCTTGGCCTGGTCCATCATGATGAAGGCACCTTCGTAGCCAAGCTGACGGGCCTGCTGGATCACCAGGCCGGTAGGCTCGGAGGCCCCGCCAACGAACATGACGTCCGGCTTACCAGCCAGTGCACGGCTGACGCCGGTAAAGAAGTCAGCGGACTTGTTGTAGTCCATGGGGTTATTGCCAACCACTTCGCCGCCGTTGGCGGTCCAGGCCTGCTCTACCATCTGGGACCAGATCTTGGCGTATTCGTGGTTTGCACCTGCCAGGGACAGTTTGGTACCCCAGTTTTCCAGCGCATACTCGGAGAACGCCTTGACGTAGCCATCAAAGGTGGGCGGAACCCGCAGCAACAGAGGGTTACCCTGTTGAGTGACCGATGGGACACTGGTGTAGGCCATTACCAGAAAATCGTCTTCCACGTTGAAGTTCATCAACGCGAAAATACCACCCGCGTGCGGGACAAAGATCGCAGGAACGTTAGACCCCTGCTTCAGGCGCTTGGCGTTGGTTGTCGCCTGGGCTGGCGAGTACTGGTCGTCCAGGGCGATCACGTTAACGGTGTACTTTTCACCATTAATGTCAAAGCCACCATTCGCATTGATTTCTTCAGCGGCCATGCGAAGGCCTGACAGGGAATTCTCACCATAGAGCGCTGCACCGCCGGACAGTGGTCCGGTAAAGCCGATGTTAACCTCACCGGCCATGACCGCAGTGCTCAGGCCCATTGTGGTTGCTACAGCAACAGCCAGTCCAAGTTTTTTCGCTGTTTTCATTGTTTTCTCCTGGTTTTAATTCGCCTTTTTCCAAGGCGCTTGTCAGGTATATTTACAAGCGAGCCGGGGCCTCATGCCCCGATGTATGCTTTGCGTACTTCCTCGTTGCCCAGCATCGTTTCACGGTCACCGTCCATAACGAGCTGGCCGTTTTCCATAACGTATGCATGTGTGGCAATTTTAAGTGCCGCAAAGGCATTCTGTTCAGCCAGCAGCACGGTTGTGCCCAGGCTGTTAATATGTTGAATCGTCTCGAACATCTGTTTGACGACCAGCGGCGCCAGGCCCAGGGATGGCTCATCCAGCATCAGCAGCCGCGGGCGGCTCATCATGGCACGACCAATGGCGACCATCTGCTGCTGACCACCGGACAGCGAACCTGCCGGCTGCCGGGCCTTCTCTTCAAGAATCGGGAACAGTTCAAGTACCTCGTTCAGGCGCTTGCGATTGCCGTCCTTGTCCTTACGGTGAACGTAGGCACCCAGCATGAGGTTGTCGTGGACGCTCATCCGCGGAAACAGCTGGCGACCCTCTGCACACTGAACCACTCCGGCAGAAACCACCGAATTGGGCTTCATGCCATTGAGCGTTTTATCCTCAAACTCAATGGTACCAGCAGACGGCTTGATCAGGCCGCTGATAGAGTTAAACAAAGTGGACTTGCCGGCACCGTTGGCGCCGAGCAGCACCACCAGACCACCGGTATCCACGGTCATGCTGATATTGCTCAGGGCCTTGAAGCTACCGTAGTGAACATCGACGTTTTTAAGCTGCAGCATCGTGATCACTCCCCAGGTACGCTTCAATAACTACCGGATTGTTCTTCACTTCATCCGGGGTGCCTTCGGCGATCTTCTCACCGTGATCCAGCACCATGATCTTGTGGGCCATGCCCATGATCATGTCCATCTTGTGCTCAATCAGGCAGACCGTCAGGCCGTGTGTCACCATCTTTTTTATCAGCTCTGCCAGACCTTCGGTTTCCTCCGGGTTTACCCCGGCCGCGGGCTCGTCCAACAGGACGATTTTCGGGTCGGTAGCCAGCGCCAGTGCAAAGGCAACGCGCTTGCGCTCTTCCTGAGTACAATCGGCGATGTATCTATTTTCTGCGTGGCTCAGGCCGACGAAATCCAGTGCTTCACGTGCCTTTTCGCGACAGGCACGTTCTTCCGACTGCAATCGTTTGGAATTGATCAGTACGTCCCA
Source organism: uncultured Marinobacter sp. (assembly GCA_964392405.1). Classification (GTDB taxonomy): domain Bacteria; phylum Pseudomonadota; class Gammaproteobacteria; order Pseudomonadales; family Oleiphilaceae; genus Marinobacter. The sequence continues at coordinate 8,310 of CAYMQO010000043.1, read as the reverse complement.
GAGCCCGGAACGGGTCCGCAGCCGATGGCCGACGATGAGGTTATCGAGCACCGTAGCCGTTTCGAACAGGTTGGTGGTCTGGAAGGTACGCCCTACCCCAAGCTTGGCCACATTGTCACACCGCATTTTCGTAATATCTGTGCCATCCAGCAAAATTCGGCCGGATGTCGGCTTGTGCACACCGGAAATCAGGTTAAAGAAGGTACTTTTACCGGCACCGTTGGGACCGATGATGGCGTTAATCCGGTTCGTCTCAAACTCCACGGACACGTCATTCACTGCCGCAAGCCCGCCAAACATTTTGGTCAGGTGTTCTACCTTAAGCATTGTTATTCGCCTCCTGACTACCGCTGGTCTTTACTTTACTTTCTGCCTGCACCTTTTTCGGACCCAAGCCGAGGGCCTGTGCCTTTCGGTGCATCCAGACCAGGAAGGAACCACAAACACCCAGCGGGAAGAAGATCACCAGAATGACCAGCAGAGGACCGAAAATGATCATGCGGTAGGCTTCAAGGAACTGAAGTGATTCGGTAATCCAGGTAACACCGAGGGTGCCGACCAGAGGCCCGAACAGCGTACCGATACCACCCACGAGCATATACATGAGCATGTTGAAGGTCTGCAGTACGTTCGCATCTTCAGGTCCGAGCACGCGGATCATGCCGGCATACAGAGCGCCAGCCAGACCGGCATAGGTCGTGGAAATCACGAAGGCCAGAATTTTGGTCTTCATCAGGTTAATACCCAGCGACTCGGCCAGATCGTCGCCATTGCGGATCGCAATGAAGGTTCGCCCAATCAGAGAGTTCTGGATACGTGAGGTAAACCAGACGATAAAGACCAGGAAGAAGAGCACCAGGTAGTACATGGCGTTGGTTTTACGGAAATCGACAATCCCGAAACCATCCGGCGCAGAAATATTCCTGACGCCGATAACACCATGGGTCAGCCCGTCCCACTTCTCGATGAGGAGGTAGATAATGGAACCGACACAAAGGGTGAAGATGGCGAAATAGTCTTCTCTGAGCCGCAGCGACACTGCTCCGACCAGAAAGCCCAGCACACCAGTAATCAGCAGGGCTGCCACCAGTGCCGGCCAGTAGTTCCAGCCGGCATCAACCGTCAGCAGGCCGACGGCATAGGCACCAATGGCAAAGAAGCCACCGTGTGCCAGGTTAAGCTGGCCGCAGTAACCGGTAATGATATTAAAACCGTAGACCGCGATGATGATGATGAACGATTTCGCCATCACCTGAACCTGGTATTCGTTGCCTGCGCCTGCCCATACGGGGAAGAGCAGGGCCAGGGCCAGCAATACGAACTTGCTGACCGGGTGCATAATCAGGGCGCCTAATTTAAACAACATGATCAGTGTGCCCCCTTTGCGAACAGACCCTGTGGACGGATGGAAAGTATGACAACCAGCAAGCCGAAGGCGATCACATCCTTATAGACATCGGAGATGTAGAACCCTCCCAGAGCCTCCGCCATTCCGATGATCATTCCCCCGATAATCGCTCCCGGGATGCTGCCCATGCCGCCGAGGATAATGATGACGAAGGCTTTCATGATGACGATATGCCCCATCACCGGACTGACCAGTGTCATGGGCGCAAACAGCGTTGCCGCGACAGCCGCCAGCACTCCCGAAATGGCAAAGGTCATCATGGCCACCCTGTTGGCATCGATACCGACAAGGAAAGCACCCTCGCGGTTCTGGGCCATGGCGATGATGGTAGCGCCTACCATCGTCTTGCGCAGGAAGAGTGTGAGGGCGACAACCAGGACCGTAGCGGCAACGATGACCAGCAACGCTTGCTGGCGAATAAACACTCCACCGATATTCAGGGTGCTGCCCATCCCGGTAAAGGGGGAGGTCATCCGAACCGGCTGCGATCCCCAGATGGCGTGAATGGCCGCCTCGAGGAACAGAAGGATGCCGATGGCGGCAATCATGTCGTGGATGGGGGGTGCATGTCTCAGGGGGTGGAAAACCAGACGCTCACAGATGACCGCCAGGGCTGCAACGACAACGGCAGAGCCCGCCATTGCAACCCAGTAATGGGCACCCATATCAACCATGAAGAAGTACGACATGAACGCGCCTACCATGTAGAGCGCGCCGTGGGCGAAGTTCGGGATATGGAGTATCCCGTAAACCAGGGTCAGACCGAGCGCTACGAGACCGTAGATACTGCCCAGAGTCAGCCCGTTGAAAACCTGTTGGAGAAATATAGTCAAACCGGCCCCTCCTGTGGCGACGTTGTTTTTGTAGAGTTGCCGTTACCGCAACACTGCTGTCATTTTATGGTTTATTAGATGAATTTTATTCTTACTTTTGCAAGAAATTCAGACGTATTGGCGAAAAGCCTCACATCGATGCACAAGAGTACACTGCGCGCATATACTGTCAATAGACAGAATGTGATTTCGCTATGCGAACCTGATTATTATTTTCAATGAAAATAATGGAATCATGACGGTTGCTTAATGACCGCCATCATAGCGGGGAGGCAGGGCTTGGTCAGGCACTCCACTGACCAGGATGGCCAGTGGAAGTGCGAGTCAGGAAAAGCTTACTTCTTCCATTCTTCTTCTTGCAAAGCACGCCACATCAGCTTGCCTGTGGGTGACTTGGGTAGCTCGCTGACAAACTGAACGGTAGATGGGACCTTGTACGCCGCCATTTGCTCACGGCACCAGGCGATGATGTCAGCTTCAGTCGTTGAGCCTTCCGCCTCGGGCCGCAGCACAACTATTGCCTTCACGGTTTCACCGCGCTTCTCATGGGGTGCCGAAATGATGCAAACCTCATGAATCGACGGGTGCTGGTACATCATACTCTCCACCTCGGACGGCCATACTTTGAAGCCGGAGGCGTTGATCATCCGCTTGACCCGATCGACCATGAAGAAGTAGCCGTCTTCATCGTAATAGGCCAGGTCTCCGGTGCGAAAGAAGCGTTTGCCGTCGATTTCCACAAACGCGGCTTCGGTCTCCGCCGGCCGGTTCCAGTAACCAATGGTAACCTGAGGCCCGTTGGAGACAATTTCACCCACTTCGCCGGGGCCTTTCTCTTCCAGGGTATCCACATCAATGATGCGTGAATCCACATCAAACACAGGAATGCCCAGGCACTGCGCCCGCGGCGCATCGTTCGGGTTGATGTGGGTGGCCGCCATGGTTTCCGAGAGGCCATACCCTTCGATGTAATCCAGCCCGGTGAGAGCCTTGAGCTTTTTCGCCACCGCCTCGGGCATGGCTGCACCACCGCCACCGATGGTGAGCAGTGAGCTGATGTCGTATTGGTCCAGATTCGGGTTGGACAGGAAGTCCACTGCCATGGTGACAATATTGGTCCAGCCGGTGACCTTGTAACGGCCAATAAGCGTACCCGCCACATCCCGGTCCCAGCGAGTCATGATGACCATGGTGGAACCGGAGTAGATGGGGCTGTTCATGGAGCCGGTCATGCCGGTGACGTGGAAGAACGGGAGCGTACAGAGCTGGACGGAATCCGATGTGGACAGGTTCCAGAACGCCCGCTGGACCGCCGTTGCCATGGGGCCGCGGTGTACGTGCATGCAGCCCTTGGGCTGACCGGTGGTGCCAGAGCTGTAGGGGATGACCGCCAGGTCGTCTGGGCCGGCGGTATGTTCACCGGGCTGATGACCGCTATTAAGGGCGTCTTCCCATGTAATCAGACCCGGGCTCTTCAGTTCGCGGGGCTCAGCCGCCACTTCGGCCGGCAGTTTCAGGTCGGTGGGTTCGCGCACGTACTTGCCATAAGCCGCAACCACTACCCGCTCCAGATAGGTCTTGCCCACCAGCGGCGCAATGAATTCCGTCAGCTCCATACCGGCGAGACAGATGGTCGACTGGGTATCGGAGATGTAGTGCTCAAGCTCCGCTGCGCGGTTCATGGGGTTAACCGGGATCACCACCGCATCGGCCCGCAGGATCGCGTAGTAGCCGATGACATATTGCGGCGAGTTCTGCATGTACAGCAGCACCCGGTCGCCTTTCTTGACACCGTTCTGCTGCAGCCAGCCGGCCAGCGCTTCCACTTCATCCAGCAGTTCACGGTAAGTAATCTTTGTGTCGTAGTAGATGATCGCGGTATGGTCCGGATACCGCAGCGCCGAGATTTCCAGATTGGTGAACAGGCTGGTTTGCGGCAGGGTCATGGTCTTGGGCAAATCGCTTGGCCAGACCTTATGGTGTCGTGTAAACATCGGTGTATCTCCGGTTATCAATCTTGCAGACGGCAGTCGCCCCGGCGCGGATACGGAATGGCATCCAGGCCCCGCCCGGACAACATCAACCGCTCCGCCGGTGCGGCTCTGTCAGGTCTTTCGCAGCGTGATGGAATACTCACCACCGGGCATCCGGTGCTCTCCCCGCAACGGGGCAGCGGCGACCGCGCCCCGGCGCATGGCGGCCACATCGGAATTATCCGGTACCGAGTGCTCGGTATTCCGGTCGAAGCCCAGCCACCAGTAGGAAAGTCCGCGACTGTCCTGACCCGGCAGGAGTCTTGGCCGGGCAATGGAGCCGGCCGACTGGGTCGCGTATTCCAGTGTGGTGATCTCGTCGGCCGCACAGGCCGGGAAGTTCACGTTCCAGCAACACTTGCTTTCCTGCGCTGAAGGCCAGAGCGCGCGGATGACCGCCTCGCCCATTTCTGCAACCGGCGACCAGTCGATAGTTTCCCGGTTAACAAAGGCCTGGCTCAAGGCAATAGCAGGAATGCCGAGGTGCTCTGCACTGAGTACAGCACCTACAGTTCCGGAGTATTGTACCGAATCACCAATATTAGCGCCGGCATTGATACCGGACAGTACCAGATCCGGCGGCGTTTCGCCGAACCACTCGGCCATGGCGAAGAGCACACAGTCCGCCGGGGTACCGGATACCGCAAAGTGGCGCTCACCATGCTGGTAGACCCGCAGCGGGTCATGCAGGGAGATACTTTGCCCTGCACCGCTGCGGTCGTGTTCCGGCGCGACGATCCAGACCTCTTCTGCCAGCTGGCTGGCGATTTTCGCCAGAATCTCCAGGCCGGGCGCTGCTACACCGTCATCGTTGGTAATGAGTATGCGGCGGACCAGAGGGTCCGCCACTACTGCCTGCTCGCTCATAATCCTGTGCCTTTGCTACCCTTCTGGGCAACAGACCAGCCGGCGTCCGCCAGAATATGGGCTCGCTTGCCCACTTCAAGCGCGTCGGCGTTACTGGCGTTACCAGCCAGGGCACGGGCGTAAACCCCCTGCACGATTGCCGCCAGGCGGAACAGCGAGAAGGCCACAAACACGTGCCAGTCATCGAGGCTGTCACGGCCAGACGCCCGGCAGTAACGTTCGATGGTTTCCTGCTCCGATGGGATACCAAGGCTGTCCAGATCCTGCCCCACTACACCCCGCATGCCTTCGAACCCGGAACTCAGGTGGTAAGGCAGGCAGTAGTAGGCCAGGTCGGCCAGCGGGTGGCCCAGGGTCGACAGTTCCCAGTCCAGAATGGCAATCACTTCCGGCTTATCCGGGTGCAGCATCAGGTTACCCAGGCGGTAGTCACCATGGGCAATGGCGCTCTCATCTTTCTTCGGCAGGTTTTCCGGCAGCCATTTCATAAGCTTGTCCATGGCCGGCATCTCATCGGTCTTGGACGCTTCATACTGCTTCGACCAGCGCGCCACCTGACGGGCGACGTAGCCTTCCGGCCGGCCAAAGTCGCCCAGGCCGATCCTGTTCACATCCACGGAGTGCATCTTTGCCATGGTGTCCACTGCCGCTTCATGGATCGGCCGGCGTTCCGCCCTGTCCAGCTCAGGCAGCGCAGGGTGACTCAGCACCCGGCCCTCGAGGAAGTCCATGACATAGAACGGCGTGCCGATCAGGCCACTGTCTTCGCACAGCACGTGAGCCTTGGGCACCGGCACATCGGTGTTATCCGCCAGTGCGCGAATGACCTTGTACTCCCGTTCCACCATATGGGCGGAGGGCAGCACCTTTCCGGGCGGCTTTTTACGCAGCACATAACGCTTGCCGCCGGAGATCAGCAGATATGTGGGGTTGGATTGCCCACCCTGAAACTGCTTGACCTCAAGGTCGTCACCGAAGCCGGGAATTTCCTTTTGCAGCCATGGCAGCAGGGCTGCCTCATCAAACCGGTGGGCGTCGAGGACGTCCACCAGATTGGGTCCAGTACTCATAGCAACCTCAGCTAATGGTTTCGCCGCCGTCTGCCACAATCACCTGACCGGTGATGTAGGCGCTGGCCTTGGTGGAAAGGAACACCGCCAGACCGGCGATATCGACCGGGTCGCCAATGCGGCGCAGGGGCGTTTTCTCTTCAGCGCGCTTGACGCGAACCGGGTCTTCCAGCAGCGCCTTGGCAAAATCGGTCTTGATCAGCCCCGGTGCGATACTGTTGATACGGATACCCCTGGGACCCCACTCCACCGCCAGGTTTCGGGCCAGGGCTGCTTCCGCTGCCTTGGAAACCCCGTAGGTACCGATGGTGGTGTTGCCGCGGATACCGGCGATGGACGACAGCAGAACCACGGCGCCTTCGCCCCGCTCGGCCATGCCCGGCAGCACCATATTGGTGAGCCAGAAGGTGCCCTTGACGTTGGTATCCATGATCTTGTCCCAGGCCTCGTCGGTCATCTCAGAGGTTGGGCCATACAGCGGGTTGGTGGCCGCGTTGCACACCAGCACGTCGATCTTGCCCCAGGTTTCCAGGGTCTTGTCCACCAGGTTCTGGAGATCGTCTTTCCTGCCCACGTGGCACGGGATCGCGATGGCCTCAAAGCCCTCGGCCTTGAGCTCTCCGGCTACCTGCTCGCAGGCATCGGCCTTACGGCTGGAGATAACCACTTTCGCACCGAGCCGGGCCATTTCTTCCGCAATCGACCGGCCGATACCTTTGGTAGACCCGGTGATCAGGGCCACCTTGCCGGTCATATCAAACAGAGGATTCGTCATGCATAAACTCCGGAATTAGTGAGTGCGCGGATAGTTGCGCAGTTCCATCTTGGCGATGGAATCCAGGTGAACCTCGTCCGGGCCATCAGCCAGACGCAGGGTACGCACGCTGGCCCAGGCTGCCGCAAGGAAAGTGTCCTGGCTGACGCCGGCACCGCCGTGAACCTGGATGGCGCGGTCAAGAACATTCAGGGCCATGCTCGGTGCGATCACTTTGATCATGGCGATTTCCTGACGGGCAACCTTGTTGCCCACGGTGTCCATCATATGGGCCGCTTTCAGAGTCATCAGGCGGGCCTGCTCGATTTCCAGCCGGGAGCGGGCAATGTCCTTGCGGATGGAGTCGAATTCCACCAGCGGACGACCGAAAGCTTCGCGGGCGTTGGCCCGTTCGCACATCAGCTCCAGCGCGCGCTCAGCAACACCAATGGTGCGCATGCAGTGGTGAATACGACCTGGCCCAAGGCGACCCTGGGCAATTTCAAAACCGCGGCCTTCACCCAGCAGGATGTTGGAAGCCGGTACGCGCACGTTATTGTAGTGAACTTCCGCGTGGCCATGGGGCGCGTGGTCGTACCCAAACACATGCAGGGCGCGAACGATTTCCACACCCGGCGCGTCCAGGGGCACCAGGATCATGGACTGCTGCTTGTGACGCTCGGCATTGGGGTCGGTCTTGCCCATCACGATGGCGATCTTGGTGGTTGTGGTCATGGCACCGGAAGACCACCACTTTTTACCGTTGATCACGTACTCATCGCCTTCGCGGCGGATCTCGGTGGCAATATTGGTCGCGTCAGACGAAGCCACGTCCGGCTCGGTCATGGAGAAGCAGGAGCGGATCTCACCCGCCAGCAGCGGTTTCAGCCACTTTTCCTTGTGCTCTTCGCTGCCGTAGCGTTCGATGGTTTCCATGTTGCCGGTGTCCGGCGCGGAGCAGTTGAACACCTCCGGTGCCATATGGGAGCGACCCATGATTTCACACAGGTGAGCGTACTCCAGGTTGGTCAGGCCAGCGCCACGGTCGCTTTCCGGCAGGAACAGATTCCACAGGCCGGCGCTTTTGGCCTTGGCCTTGAGCTCTTCCATGATCGGAGCCGGCGCCCAGCGGTTTTCCGCGTTGGCAATCTGCTCGTGGTAGGTCTTCTCATTCGGATAAATGTAGGCATCCATGAACTCAAGGAGTTCTTTCTGGAGCTTTTTCGCTCGATCAGACGGTTCGTATAGCATTGTTATGCCTCGCTAAATCAATCAGTCAGGGAGGGAACCCGTTCAGATAGGAACGCCCTCGGGTTTTTCGCTACCGGATCGGATTCTGAAGGTA
>CAYMQO010000042.1:2022-10845 GCA_964392405.1 uncultured Marinobacter sp. | reverse complement strand
TCATGGAGAAGACTCCGGGCTAGTGCCCCGCCAGGTCCAGTCCAGTTGCCACTGTACCTGATGCGGTGGCTGGTCGATGTTCTCCTGCAGTATAGATAAAAAAACGGAGCGCCGGATAGTGCGGGCGCCCATCCGTAACAGATGGGGGCTTTCCACCTGACAGTCCATCATCCGGTAGCCGCTCTGGGCCAGTTGGCCGCACAGGTGTACAAGTATGGTCTTGGACGCATCGGGTTCCAGCGAGAACATGGACTCGCCAAAAAAACAGCGACCGATGGCTATGCCATAGAGACCGCCCACCAGCTCGCCAGCCGGGTTCCAGGCTTCGATGGAGTGGGCGTATCCCTGTCGGTGCAGATCGATATAGGCCTGCTCCATGTCCGGAGTTATCCAGGTGCCTTCCGGCCGCGTGGAGCCACACAGGCGTATCACCCGCCGGAACGCCCGGTCTGTAGTGATCTGGAAGTACTGGCGGTTCAGGGTCCGGCGCAGGCTTCGGGATATATGGACTTCGTCAGGAAGCAGTACGCAGCGGGGGTCCGGTGACCACCAGAGAATCGGCTGTTCCTCGCTGTACCAGGGGAAAATCCCATGGCGATAGGCATACATCAGCCGGTCGGAAGACAGGTCACCTCCCAACGCAAGCAGGCCGTCCGGCTCATCAAGGGCATCTTCTGCCGGAGGGAACCAGAGGTACTCCGGGTCCAGCCAGGGCAGGGCGCTCATGTGAGACCCCCCGGATGACCGCCCCGGCATACCGGGGCGGGGGCTGACCTCGGGTCAGGACAACTGATCGAGAAACTTTTCAGCATCAAGGGCGGCCATACAACCGAAGCCGGCGGAGGTGACAGCCTGCCGGTATACGTGATCGGCAACGTCGCCAGCGGCGAATACCCCGGGCACACTGGTTTCCGTCGCCATGCCCTCGAGGCCGCTGCGAATCCGGATGTAGCCGCCTTCCATATCCAGCTGGCCTTCAAAGAGGTCGGTATTGGGGCGGTGGCCGATGGCGATAAATACACCGGCCAGGTCCAGGTCCCGGGTACTGTTGTCTTCGGTGCTGCGGATACGCATACCGGTGACGCCGGTATTGTCGCCAAGCACTTCGTCCAGGGTATGGTTCCAGACGATATTGACGTTGCCGTTGCGGGCTTTCTCAAATAGCTTGTCCTGCAGGATTTTTTCAGCACGTAGCGTGTTACGTCGATGGACAAGCGTTACCTCATCGGCAATGTTCGAGAGATAAAGCGCCTCTTCCACAGCGGTGTTGCCACCACCGATAACAGCAACCTTCTGTTTGCGGTAGAAGAAACCGTCGCAGGTGGCACAGGCTGAGACGCCCTGGCCTTTGAACTTCTCTTCCGATTCCAGACCCAGATACATGGCCGATGCGCCGGTGGCGATGATCAGTGCGTCACAGGTGTATTCACCACTGTCGCCCTTCAGGCGGAAGGGGCGGTTGCGCAGATCCGCTTCATTGATGGTGTCGTAAACCACGTTGGTATCGAAGCGCTCGGCGTGCTTCAGCATGCGCTGCATCAGCTCGGGTCCCTGGACGCCATCGTTATCGCCGGGCCAGTTATCCACATCGGTGGTGGTGGTAAGCTGGCCACCGACCTCAAGGCCGGTAATCAGTGTCGGATTCAGGTTGGCTCGGGCGGCGTAAACTGCGGCAGTGTAACCAGCCGGGCCTGAACCGAGGATGATCAGTCGGGAATGTTTGCTGTTAGTCATTGCTCATCTCTTGAAGTTGGGGCAACGCACAGAATGTTGCCGCATGACTGTGATTATGAGTATCGGGGCGTGTCCCTGTCTATCAAGGGGCGGACCTATCGGAGCGATGGCCGGCCGGACTCATCCCTTGCCGATCACCGGTACCTCTTCCAGCAACTGGCGTACCCGGACTTCGCCTTTGCCGCTGTCGCCCTGTTCCAGCCGGTGGCTGGCGATCGCTGGAAAAACCGCCTGAACATCATCGGGCAACACATGATGACGGCCTTCCATCAGGGCCCAGGCTCGGGCAGCCCGAACCAGTCCGAGGCCGGCTCTCGGCGACAGCCCGTAGAGTACCCCGGGCATGCGCCGGCTGGCTTCCAGCAGGCCCTGGATGTAATCAAGCAGCGCGGGGCTGGTGCTGATCCGTTCAACGCCCTGCTGCAGGGTCCGCAGATCGTCGGCAGTAAACATGGTGCGCAGGCGTTCGGTCATCTGCCGCCGGTCTTCGCCTTCCAGCAATTCACGCTCGGCTCGTGGGTCCGGATAGCCCAGGCGCAGGCGCATCAGAAAGCGGTCCAGCTGGGATTCCGGTAAGGGATAGGTGCCCCCCTGTTCCACTGGGTTCTGGGTCGCGATAACGAAAAACGGCCAGGGAAGCGGACGGGTTTCGCCTTCAATGGAAACCTGTCGCTCTTCCATGGCCTCCAGCAGGGCGCTCTGGGTTCTCGGTGAGGCCCGGTTCACTTCATCGGCCAGCACCAGCTGGGCGAAGATCGGTCCCGGATGGAATACCAGTGCACCGGCTTCCCGGTCGTACATGGAAAACCCCAGCACATCGGCTGGCAACAGGTCATTCGTGAACTGTATGCGCTGGTAGGTCAGGCCCATAACGCTGGCCAGGGCATGAGACAGGGTGGTTTTGCCCATGCCCGGGATGTCTTCGATCAGCAGGTGTCCCCTGGCCAGCAGTCCACACAATGCCAGCCGGATCTGGGGCTCTTTGCCAAGCACGATCTGGTTGAGCTCGGTGACCGTAGCGTCGATCAGTTTTTTCATGAAAATTCCGGTTCCGGTTCAGTCACGAACCCGTTTGAGCAGGTCGCCGTAGGCGTCGATGCGCCGGTCCCTGAAATAAGGCCAGATGCGCCGGATGGCGTCACTGCGCTGCCGGTCAATATCCGCCATCAGTACGGCTTCCTCGCGGTCATTCGCCCGCGCCAGGAATTCTCCCTGGGGTCCGCAGATAAAACTGTTGCCCCAGAACAGCACGCCGTCCCCCTGGCCCGTGGGGTCAGGTTCGGTTCCGATGCGGTTTGGCGCGATGACGGGAAGATTATTGGCCACAGCGTGGCCCCGCTGGACCGTCACCCAGGCGTCGAGCTGACGTGCCTGTTCCTCCGGCTCGTCAGTCACATCCCAGCCGATGGCGGTGGGGTAAATAAGCACTTCGGCCCCGGCCAGCGCCATCAGGCGGGCGGCTTCCGGATACCACTGGTCCCAGCATACCAGCAGGCCAAGCCGGCCTACGGATGTATCGATGGGGGTAAACCCGCTGCGCCCATCGTTAAAGGCGGCGTCTCCCGGGGTGAAGTAGAATTTTTCGTAGAACCCGGGGTCATCGGGAATGTGCATCTTCCGGTAGAGACCGGCAATTGAGCCGTCAGCCTCAAACACCACGGCCGTGTTGTGATAAACGCCGTTCATGCGCCGCTCAAAAATCGAGCCGACCAGCACGATGCCGAGTTCACGGGCCAGTGCTGCAAGCCGTTCCGTGGTGGGGCCGGGAATGGGTTCGGCCAGGTCGAAAACCGCCGTATCTTCTGACTGGCAGAAGTACAAAGTTGCGTGCAACTCCTGAAGCACGACGAGTTGCGCGCCATCGGCTGCGGCTTGCCGGATTAGCCGTTCGCTGGTGGCAAGGCTTACTTGCTTGTTTGGATCACCGGCCTGCTGGATGGCGGCGACCCGCAGGTTGTTCGAATTCATAACTGTACAACTCCTGCAGGCAGTTGCATGGTCACGCAATGGAGGCTGCCATGCTGGTGGATCAGCGGTCGGCATTGAATCGGTATGATTTCACGATCCGGAAAGAGTTCCCGGAAGGTTGACAGGGCGGCCTGGTCCTGGGGTGCATCGTAAACCGGTACCAGGACCGCGCCGTTTATGATCAGGAAATTGGCATAGGTGGCTGGCAGGCGCTGGCCGTCCTCATCGTGGATCGCTTCGGGCCAGGGCAGCGGTGTCAGCTTGTAGGGCGTGCCGTCGAGTTGGCGGAACTGACGGAGCTCTTCTTCCATGGCAGTCAGAGCCGGATAATGCTCATCATCCGGGTCGTCGCAGCGAACGTAACAGATGTGGTCAGGCCCAGCGAAGCGCGCCAGGGTATCAATATGGGAGTCGGTATCATCCCCGGCCAGATAGCCATGGTTGAGCCAGAGTACCCGTTTGGCGCCCAGGGTTTCGCCCAGCAACGCCTCGATGGCACCGCGATCGAAGCCGGGATTGCGGGTGGGGGTCATCAGGCATTCGCTGGTGACCAGTAGTGTCCCTTCACCATCCGATTCCAGCGAACCGCCTTCCAGTACAAAGTCCACCTGGTCCAGTAGTGTCTCGCCAAAGCCGCCGCCTTCTGCGAGATGGCGGTTCAGGGCGTCGTCTTTCTCCCAGGGAAATTTGCCGCCCCAGGCATTGAAGCGGAAGTCCAGCAGGCGAATGCCGTCGGGAGTGGTCACCGCAAGCGGTCCATGGTCCCGGGCCCAGGTGTCGTTGGCGGGGGCGGAGATGCAATGAGCCCGTCCCGGCAGGTTGTTATCCCGTGCCCACTGGTTCAGTTCCCGATCCAGTTTTTCAGTACGAAAAACCTGTTCGCAACTGATCAGCAGGTGCTGAAACCGCAGTACGGCCCTGGCAATGGCCAGGAAAACTGGCTCCGCTTCCGCCAGGGTGTGGAACCAGTCGGTACCGGGGTGAGGCCAGGTAAGCATGACGGCGCTCTGGGGCGCCCATTCGGCAGGCATCGCGCGTGTCGAGGTCAAGGTAGCAACCATCCTGTCAGTGGTTCGGAATCAGGAATACCGCCATGGGCGGTTTCCACGGGACGGGTCGCATTCTACCGGTTTGACGCCGGGCCTCACAGCCCGGGAGCTTCCGAATCAGCGATTATGTCGGGCGACGGCGTGGATGACGTGATCGTACTCGAAGTACACCACGAAGCGATCATAGTGCCATTGGGAAATGGGGGGATCGCCAACGGGGCCGGATGTGCTGGCCGGATCACCGAACTTCTGCCGCACAGTGGCCCGGGACAGGCCGGTGCGAGGCAGGGCCATGGAGTCCCGATCACCCTGAGACATGACGGGTACCTTGACCCGGTCTGCCTGCGCCGGCTGTGGCAAGGCGCCCAGGGTAAAGACGGCCAGACCTGCAGCGAATGCCACAGACATCAGTTTGATCATGGTCAGTTCTCCTGAAACTTCGGTAACGTTTGAGCCTATTATTGCGACGGACGCCCGCTCTGTCTCTGGCGAATCTGCCAGCCCATGACGTGCTTCGCAATCTGCTGGCGGTCGGCTTCGGATATTTCGATGAAGGTCGTATGTATCTTTTCCAGATCCGGCGAGGTGTTTTCGTCCGGCGGCGTCACGGCCACGACTTCTGCCCGTGCCCTTGGCTGACAGAGTTCCGGCGGTAGTGTGAGCCGGAGCGCGAGTATTGTCCCCATGGCCAGCTCGCCCCGGGGCGCGTCAAAGCTTACGCCGCCTTCACTCAGGGTAACGGTGCGCAAGTATTGCGGTTGCAAGGGATTTTGCGCAAGGGCGATAATGCGCGCCAGCGTATCAATCCGGCTGTTCATGGTTTTGAGCAGGGCTGCAGCCAGTCGATCGCGCTCGGCCAGCAGTGGGAGCTGGCTGCGAAACTCCTGGTCGAGCCGCTTCAGCTCGTGCTTCAGCCCATCCAGCGGATCGTTCGGGAACGGATCGGTAACCGCCCTGTCACCGTCGGGCAGGGGGTGGTATTCCAGACCGATCCGGTCCTCAATACGGAAATAGTCCTGCCGGTCTGGGCTTTGCGGGTCGGCGCTCATCAGGGCTCCGGGGCCGGGGTTTAGGGTCAGGGGCATGGCACGGGCTCATCCATTGGAAAGGCGGGCTCGCGCCGCCGCCGGGTTTCCGGCAGAATACCCGTTTTTTGAAGAGTTTAGCAGCTTCCCGAAAGCAAGACAGGCGACCTGTATGTTCCGACCTCTTTCGTTCTATATCGGCCTGCGGTACACCGCGGCCAAGCGACGGAATCACTTTATCTCCTTTATCTCTCTCACCTCCATGATCGGTCTGATGCTGGGGGTGGCGGTACTGATTATCGTGCTTTCGGTGATGAACGGTTTTGACCGGGAACTCAAGGAGAAAGTCCTGGGCATGGTGCCCCACGCGGTCGTCAAGGGCGATCCCTACCTCGCTGACTGGGAGGCGGTTGATCAGCAAGTGAGCGAGCACCCGCGGGTACTGGCCGCGGCCCCCTTTGTGGAAGGGCAGGGCATGGTGACCGGCGGCGGCAATGTTCGCGGCGTGCTGATTCAGGGCATCCTGCCAGAGCAGGAAGAGACCGTGTCCATCATCTCCAGCCAGATGATCGAAGGAAGCCTGCATGATCTGGCGGCCGGGGAGTTCGGCATTATCATCGGCCGGCCCCTGGCGGTGAGCCTGCGCCTGCACCTGGGGGACAAGCTGACGGTGGTACTACCGGAAGCGTCCGTGAGCCCGGCAGGGGTTATGCCGCGGCTCAAACGCTTTACGGTAGCGGGCATCTTCAGCACCGGGGCCGAGCTGGACGGCAACTACACGCTGATTCATATGGACGATGCCGCCAAACTGATGCGCACCGGCGGGCTGGCGGAAGGGGTTCGCCTGCTGGTGGATGACCTCTTTGCCGCGCCGAGGGTAGTGGAAGAAGCCGCTCTCAGCCTGGGCGGTCGCTACTATATCTCCGACTGGACCCGGACCCACGGCAGCCTGTTCAGCGCCATTCAGATGGAGAAAACCATCATTGGACTGTTGCTGATGTTTATCGTCGCGGTTGCGGCGTTCAACATTGTGTCGACCCTGGTCATGGTGGTGACGGACAAAACGGCGGATATCGCGATTCTGCGGACCATGGGTGCAACGCCCGGGCGCATCATGAGAATCTTTATGATCCAGGGGGCGATTATCGGGGTGTTCGGAACCCTGGTAGGGACCGGGCTCGGTATTCTCGGCGCACTCTATATCAGCGACCTTATCAGCGGATTGGAGCGCCTGCTGAATCATCAGTTCCTCAATGCCGATGTCTATTTCATCAGTTACCTGCCATCGGACCTGCAGTGGCCGGATGTGGCCATCATCAGCAGCGCGGGCCTGATCATGAGTCTGCTGGCGACCCTGTATCCGGCGTGGCGCGCGTCCCGTATTGATCCGGCGGAGGCGCTCCGTTATGAGTGAGGAAGTGACCATGCAAGCCGATTCACGACCCGTGATTCAATGCGAACGACTGACCCGTACCTACAGCGAAGGCCCGGTCAGCCTGACCATTTTCTCCGATATTTCGCTGACTGTGAACGCGGGTGAAACCGTGGCGATCGTGGGCAGCAGTGGCGCTGGCAAGACAACCCTGCTGAATCTGCTGGGAGGGCTGGATAAGCCGTCAACCGGTGAAATCCGTATCTGTGGCGAACAGATTCACCGCATGAGCGAAGCCCGCAGGGCGCGTTTTCGCAATCGCCATCTGGGGTTTGTCTATCAGTTCCATCATCTGCTGCCGGAGTTTTCTGCCCGTGAGAACGTCATGCTCGCCTGCACCCTGGGTGGCATGTCGGTGCGCCAGGCGCGGGGCAAAGCAGATGCGATGCTGGAGCAGGTGGGTCTGGCCGAGCGGCTGGATCACAAGCCGGGGGAGCTATCAGGGGGTGAGCGCCAGCGGGTCGCCATCGCCCGTGCCCTGGTCAATGAGCCAGAGTGCGTCCTGATGGACGAGCCGACCGGGAACCTGGATGAGCAAACGGGGCAGGGCGTTCAGCGGTTAATTGAAGCGCTCCGGGACCGACTTGGTATTGCGTTCGTGGTAGTGACCCACGATATGAGCATGGCACGGAGCCTGGGGCGCGTGCTCAAGCTGGAACACGGCCGGCTGCATCCGCTTGAATCATAGTTTCCGGCGGCGCTGGCGCCAGTCCTTGCGGACCTGGCGGCGCCAGAGATACTGAACCAACAGATAGCTCAGACAGGCCAGTACGGTGGCAACTGCCACTGACCCGACGTACAGGGGCACGCCGATATCCACGATGCGCTCGCTGATCCATTGCCAGGACAGGTGAAATTCAAAGGTGGTAACGGGCCAGTCGAGCAGGGCAGCGCCAACGCGATAGTTGAAATAGAACAGGGGCGGCATGGTGAGCGGATTGCTGATCCAGACAAGGGCAACTGACAGTGGCAGATTGGCGTTTATCATTAGCGCGCCGAACGCCGCGGCCAGCATCTGGAACGGCATTGGAATAAACGCAAGGAAAATACCGATCAGGAACGCACGGGCCACGCTGTGACGGTTGATATGCCACAGGTTGGGCTCGTTCCTGATATCCCCGAGAAAGCGGAGGGACTCAATTGAGTTGACCCGCTCCGGGGACGGCATGTAGCGCTTCATGAACTTTTTAGGCATATCAAAAGAGCAGCCTGTTTGCCGGGCCGTCCATACTGCCCGGATGGCCTTCGTCTGCTTGACTGGACAAACAAGGCCCGGGAAAGGGCCTTGTCTGGATAGGGACGGTCCGACCAATGAGGACAGGGATCGCCGCCTTTGCCTGCGGCGTCATCATACTTTACTCGGGGCTTTTTACACCACTCCTGGCACTGGCAGGTGCGGGTTTCACCGGACTAGTAGTTTCCGCAAGGCCGGCGCTGTTACCACTGCCATGGCGGAAATGGATTCTGTGCCTGCTGGCCGGCCTGGTCTGGGCGTCACTGTTTGCCCAAGGGCGGGTGGCAGACCGGCTTGATCCGACGCTGGAAGGTGAAGCACTTACTGTAACCGGCTATGTCTGTTCAGCGCCGGCTCCGGGAGCCTGGGACAGTGTCCGGT
>CAYMQO010000042.1:0-1922 GCA_964392405.1 uncultured Marinobacter sp. | reverse complement strand
TATGAGAGCTGGCTGTTCCGTCAGGGTTACGGGGCCACCGGCTCGGTTCGTGCCCTGGCCGCCAACCCGGACGGTTCCTGTTCCGCCATCTGCCATTATCACCGCTGGCGACAGGGCCTGATCGGCGCCGCCGACGAGGCCCTGCAGGGCATGGCCCAGAAGCCGCTGGCCCTGTCGCTGCTGCTGGGATATCGGGGCCAACTGGACAGCGCACAGTGGGAGGTGCTGCAGGCGACGGGAACCATCCATCTCGTTGCCATCTCCGGGCTGCACCTGGGCCTGGTGGCTGGTCTGGCCGGGCTGTTGTTGCGTTGGAGCTTCAACCGGTTACCAGGCCAGCAGTCCTCGAGTCGGCAGCGTGTCTGGTTATGGCTGGCGGTGACGTTGATGGCGCTTGGCTATGCGCTTCTCGCCGGCTTTACGGTACCCACCCGGAGAGCACTGGTAATGGTCGCACTTGCCGGCTGGCTGGTGCTGGGCGGGCGCCTCGCCGGCGTATGGCAGGGGTGGCTGATTGGCCTGGGGCTGGTTTTGATGGCCGATCCTTTCGGGCCACTGGATCAGGGATTCTGGTTGTCCTTCGGTGCGGTTGCCGTGCTGATACTGGTATTCAGTCGGGCTCAGGGCCGGTACGGCCCGGTAAAAGCACTGGTTGTGGCACAGCTGGCGGTGTTCGCCGGCCTTTGGCCCGTGTTGTCGATACTGGACCAGACCGCAGCGTGGGCCGGATTACTGGCGAACATCATTGCCATTCCCTGGCTGTCGCTGGTCGCCATGCCGCTGCTAATCACGGTCGGCGGCCTAATGGTCGTGACAGGCGGCGTTCTGCCGGAGCCAATGCTCACGGTTCTGGACCTGGTTCTCGGGGGCCTTTGGTGGGTTCTGGTCACCCTCGCGGATCTGGATCTGCCCTCCGGTCGACTGCCGTTCTGGAGTGCTTGCGGAATTGCGGTTGCCATACTGCTGGCGCTCTGGCTCCCGGATAAGCGGTTTGGATGGGCATCCGTCGCTATCGCCGGGTTGATGCTGCTGGTGGCCAGTGACACCGGGAAAACGAACGGGCAGGCCACTCCCCGGCTGTGGATATGGGATGTCGGGCAGGGGCTGTCGGTCATGGTTGAGCACCAGGGTCAGACCCTGCTTTACGATACCGGTCCGGAGTCGGCTACGGGTTATAACGCCGTTGAGGAAGTGTTGCTTCCCTCCCTTGCCAAAATCGGGGTCCGGTCACTGGATACGCTGGTGATCAGCCACGGCGACTCTGACCATGCCGGGGGACTGGGGCCGCTTCTCGCGCATTTTCAACCCCATCGGCTGGTGGCTGGTGAGCCTGGCCGGTTGCCAGCCGATCTCAGGCATCGGGCCGTCCCCTGCGCAGGACATCTGCCCATGGTTGTAGGAGAGGTCGCCGTGCGTTTCTGGCAGGCGAAGCCAGGTCTAGGGCGTAAAGACGCCAATGACGCGTCCTGTGTGGTCATGATGGAATACGGCAGTCACCTGGTACTTTTGCCTGGGGATATCTCCACCCGGGTTGAACGCCAGTTACTGACCGAGCTGCCGGAACTGTCGGACCGCATTGGAACCCTGGTGCTGCTGGCGCCCCACCATGGCAGCAAAACCTCATCCGGCGCAGGCTTTGTAAGTGCGCTGGCTCCTGAGCTGGTTATTTTTACGGCCGGTTATCGTCATCGTTATGGCCACCCCCATCCAGATGTTGTTGCCCGCTATGAGGCCGCCGGCAGCGAGATGTTGAACACGGCAACAACCGGGGCGTTGCGGCTGACTCTGGCGAGAAACGGCGTGGAAGTGCATGCCTGGAGAGAGGCCGCACCCTTCTGGATCCGGCCCCCGGAGGGGTTAAGCGGAAGCCGTAGTGAGTAATCCTTCCCATACGTCGCGTTCGGCTGTGGTCTGATTCCATG
>CAYMQO010000041.1:0-10854 GCA_964392405.1 uncultured Marinobacter sp. | reverse complement strand
TCGGGCCTTTGTGCCGTTACCCTGCAGTTCGACGAACAGCAATACCGCCCCGGCGACCTGGACAGGCAGGCCTTTGATCCACCGCCTGCGTTATGTCGCGCCGCGCCCAAGCGACAGGCCGAATTTCTTGCCGGGCGCCTCTGTGCCGGTGAAGCTATTCGGCAGCTGCGCGGAATAACGTCTTTTCCCGCTGTTCAGGCCGACGGCGCCCCCCGCTGGCCGCAACAGACCAGCGGCTCCATCACCCACAGCGCTGGCATCGCAATGTCAGTGGTGGGCGATAGCGCTCGCTATGGGAGTATCGGGCTGGACGTAGAGGCAGTCCAGAACCATACCGAAGCCCGTTCTCTCACTGGACTGGTGCTGACCCCGGATGAGCAGAAACGTCATCAGGCCGCCCTAACCGCAAACCCGGGGTTATGCCTGACCCGGATCTTCAGTCTGAAGGAAGCCTTGTTCAAGGCGCTGTATCCCCTGACCCGGCAACGGTTTTACTTCCAGGATGCAGAAGTCCTGTCCCTGAACCCCACCGGTATAAGCCGGATGCGCCTGCTGATTAACCTCAGCGCGGACTGGCCCGGGGGCAGTGAAGTGGATGCCTGGCTGACCCTTTGGCAGCAACGGGTGGTGGCTCTGGTGCTGACCGGGTCAGAGCCGGCACTGATCGAGAAAGTTCTCCCGGGACAGGGCCATTAACGCGGCCCGCTTATGGGGAAAGCTGAAGTTGCGAAGATGGCTGAACCCCGTCTCCATCAGGTAATGAATCATGCGGTCGTTATCCGCCCGGGGTTCAGACACGATGCGTGCGGTACGGGGATCGTCCAGAAACAGATAGTGCACCAGCGACGGCAACCAACACGCGACCTTGTGGGGCCCGCGATGATGATCCTCGCCCACCAGCATGTGGATGCCCCGGTCGTGGAACCCCGCATCACACCAGGGGCCGATCCGGTCTTCCCGGGCCCAGTACACATCAAAGAAGCCGAAGGGTTCATTGTCGAAGCAGCCGATCAACTGCAGACAATGGGGATCTGCCGCCAAGGCATCTAAACGGCTGCGATGGGTTTCCAGAGTGCCCGCCTCTTCCCAGAACTCATTCACTCGGGGCTTGTTCTGCCAGCGATTGAAGCGCGCCAGATCCTGGGACGGGTCCAGGGTACGGAATGAAATCCAGCTCTGCAGACGCGGGTCATAACGACGATAGACTTCCCCCCTGGGTTTCGGCGGTCTTACCGGATGTCGCACCTGATGGGTCATGGTGAGGGTTTCCGGAAAGAGGGACGGTGTGCCGCCCATACACCAGAGGTCCTGTTGCCAGAAGGCATCACGGCGGGTCTCGAGGCAGTCAGTGGACGGGTTGAACGACAGCAATCCCCGGTCAGTAAGCGTCTGCAGGAACACGTCATCTACGGATAAGTCCATCCACTGGAGCCGCTCGCAATCCGGGTTCATGGACAGCAGCCAGTAGACGGCGGCGAGAAAGCCGTCGGGCTCGTGCCGGGGTCCTTCTTCAGCCTCCAGCACCAGCTGCGTCCCCGAATGAGATACCCGCAACTGGACGACCGGCCCCTGCTCATCGGACAGGGTGAGGCGGTTCTGGTGATGGTTACCCACGATGGTCCGCCCGCAGGGTAAAGGTAAAGCGGCCCGGCCGCCATCCGGCATCATCCGGTAGTCCCCAGGTTCAAGGGCGGTGTTCCATGGCTCTCCGCCATGGCGACGACGACCTTTCTGGCCCCTGTATAAGGCTCCCGGGCATGGGCCATCAGCATATTATCGAGCATCAATACATCACCACGCTGCCAGGGAAACACCACTTTGCACTCGTCCAGTACGCCGCGGACTTCCTCCAGCGCCGTCTCTTCCAGAGGCTGGCCATTGCCGTAGTAGACATTGCGGGGCAGGCTTTCTTCCCCCACGGTTTCCAGCAGAATTTCCCGCAGCTCTGGCTCCAAGGCCGATACGTGAAACAGATGGGCCTGGTTGAACCAGACCAGGTCGCCTGTGCGTGGGTGTACGGCTGTGGCCTGACAGACCTGCGACGTGCGCAGATGGCCGCCATCGCTCCACAGGCATTCAATACCTCGCTCCCTGCACCAGGTCTCGACCGCCCGCGGATCATTGCTGTTAAAGACCTGCTGCCAGCCCACATCCAGGCCACCGCCGTAATTACGGACGTATTTCAGGCCAAGGCGGTCGAAGCGCCGCCGGAGCATCGGGTCGATCCGGCGGTAGATCTCCCGGCTGTCCGCGATGGGCGTTTCCCCGCCGGATTGCGCCACCTGCGCACTGTAGAACCAGATTCGCAGGGGCCATTCCCGGGTGTAGGCCTGTTCGTTATGCAGAGGTATGGTGCGATGGGCAGGGTATTCCGTTGACGTATACACACCGCCGCCGGTGACCCTGGTGCGGGGCGTGGAGCCAAACTCGTAGTTCAGAAGAGGATGCCCAAAGCCCGCTGCAAAAGTCTGAAAGCCTTCCACGCCCGGGTCGGTGAATCCCCGGAACAGAATCCCGCCGTCCCGCTCCAGGCGCTGATCGACCAGAGGCCTGATAACGTCAAACGCGGAGCCCAGACTTACGCCGGGAGCGTCCGGGCTCACCTGCAGTGGTACACCTTCCTGCAACGTCAGGGTTACCGGCGCGGCCCGTTCTTCCACACTGTCTACTGGAGGCATGGCTCAGGCCTCCGCCATGGCATCTCGCAGGCTTTTCGGCCTCATATCCGTCCAGACTTCTTCGATATGGGCCAGGCATTTGGCCTTCTCGCCGCTGACGCCTACCGCCTTCCAGCCATCAGGGATGGCCTTGTAGTCGGGCCAGATGGAATACTGCTCTTCCTCATTAATCACGACCTGGAAAATGGCGTCTTCGCTGTCAAAGCTCATCGTTCTGCCTCCACATGTCCGGTACCGGGCGTTATGCCCGCCTGTCTATCTTCAAGACGAATGCCGGGCACAGAAGTTTAGTCGTCAGCAGTCGATGGCTGTCCCATCTGTTGAATAACGTCCTGCATCTGCCCCAGAATCATTTCTGCGGTAAGGGGGCCGCCGAAGGACCAGTAATGGGTGGGAAGGAAACCCCATCGCTGCTGCCGCGCCACAGGCAGGGCCTGCCACAGCCGGGAGTCGAACATGGGCGCCCCCTGAGAGCTTCCGATCAGTAACAGGTGCAGATCCGGGTGCTGTGCCAGCTCATGGAATTCAACCCTTTGATGGACAATGCGGGGATTGGTCAGTGGCCACGGATTGTTGCCGCCCAGACGACTGGCGAGGCTGCCCACCAATGTATTCTCGTGGGGGACAGTAAACACTCCCTGGGCCGGCAGTGGATACAGTACTGCCAGCGGCAGGCCTGTAATGCCAGCGTCTGCAGCAACCTGCCAGCTGTCAGCGAGGGCAGCATCCAGGCTGGCCAGCACCTGTCCGGCTTGCGGCTGCCGATGGGTCAATACGCCAAGGTGGCGCAGCACCGCGGCTATCTGATCGATCGCATCGCCTTCAACTGGCGTCAGCGATACGTCGTAGAGCACCGTCGGTGCCAGTCGGTCGAGGCGATCAAACAGACTCCCGTGCAGGCTGGACGTACCGATAACCAGATCTGGTTTGAGCCGGATCAGACGCTCCAGATTCGGCTGCTGTTCCGTACCCAGTGCCACGCTGTTATCCAGCTGCTCTGACCGGGGTTTGTTCTGCCGCTGATAGGCGTCCAGCCCGGCCGCGCCGGCCGGTACAATGTCCAGTGCCAGCAGCATTTCGGTCGTGATGGCTTCCAGGCTGACAATTCGCAGCGGATGCTCCGGCAATTCGGCAGATTGACGGAAAACCACCTCGTCCCCGGCGGCTTGTAGCGGCGTGTCCGCCGATACGCTGGCACACCATCCGAGCAGGAACCCGCATAGAACGACCATGCGTACGATCAGAACTGGGACGTTCTCAGCACGCACGTCTGTCATGCCTGCCACCCCCGACTCTTCCACCCCTCACCACCCCTTCCGCCAGGTTCGGCCCAGCAGGTACAGGAACACAGGGCCGCCGATAACCGCCGTCATGACACCCAGTGGGATATCAAGGGGTGCCAGCAGCCACTGCCCGCCGGTGTCCGCAAGCACCAGCAGGAAGGCCCCCAGCAGGGGCGTCACGATCAGCCGGTCCCGGTAACGGTAGAAGCCAAGCAGCCGAACGCCGTGGGGAACCAGCAGACCGACAAAGGCCACCGGCCCCAGCACACTCACCGCCGAGGCGATCATGAAGCTCGCCAGCACCAGTAACAGCAGCCGTTTCCGGGCCGCGCCAACCCCCAGGCTATCGGCAACGCCGTCCCCCAGCGCCAGCAGATCCAGCCAGCGCCGTCCCAGGGCCGCGAAGATCAGACCCAGGCTTAACCAGGGCAATAATGTCCACACATCGGACCAGCTGGCGCCGTAACTGCTGCCGGACATCCAGATCAGCGCCAGCGCGACGTTCAGGCTGTAGTAACCGATCAGCAGGCTGATGGCTCCCGAGGCCATGCCCGTCAGGGCAAAACCGGTAAGTACCACCCGCAGGGGCTCCAGGTTGTGACGCACGTTCAGCAGGATCACAACGGTCAGCGCCAGCACTGCCCCACCCCAGGCAAAGGGCAGGCGCCAGGCGGCGCCCAGCTCCGGTATCAGTATTAGGCCGGCGAGCACCGCGAGCGCCGACAACTGGCTCACCCCCAGCACACTGGGCCCCGCCAGCGGATTGCGGGTGACCGCCTGCAGAATCAGACCACTGGTGGCGAATAAGGCGCCGCCGGCCGCATCTACCAGCAGCCGGGGCAGCCGCAAATCCAGCAGCTGCCACGGGACCGGGTCCCGGGACCAGAGCGCCGCTGATGACAGCGGGCCTGCGCCGAACCACAGACCCCAGATCAGCGTCGCCAGAAGGCCGCCCATCAGCAATACCACGACCACGCTTAAGGGCAACCGGGGTCGGGCCGCCCCTGCTCCCGTCGCTGCCGCCGGCGCTGCCATACCGACCCGGGTCAGTCGCAACAACAGAATGACTGCCACGCCGCCGAGTACGGCCGACAGGGTCGCCAGGGGGAGCTTGATGGTTTCTGCCAGCGCCGCCACAACCCCATCAGCTGCCAGGGTCAGCACTGCTCCCCAGATCGCCGCCAGCGGCACCATTCGCGCCGGCCAGCGCACACCAAAGCCATAGCGGACCAGGTTCGGGGCGACCAGACCAATAAATCCCAGCGGCCCTGCCACATCAATGGCCAGCGCCGTAATCAGGGTGCCAAGCCCGATCACCAGCGCTTTCAGCATGCGCGGTGACAGCCCCAGGCTCTGACGCTGGGCATCATCCAGCAGGGACATGTTGACGGGACGCCGCAGCAGCCAGAGCGCCAGTACCAGAAACGGCATCAGCCAGAGCGCCGGCTTCAGCCGCTGCCAGCCAAACTGGCTTAAAGATCCGGTATCCCAAAGGCTGACCACCAGGGCGGCGTGTTCGTTCAGGGTGAGAAACAGCGTAATGATGGCGTACAGCAACTGCGCCATCGCCATACCCGCGAGCACCAGCCGCAACGGGGTGGTCCGGCTGCCGCCAGCGAGCAGAAAGGTCAGTGCGGCGGTGACCACACCACCCACCAGAATCAGGGGGAAGCCCAGTGCTGCCGGCACCATCAGACTCAGGATGACCCCGAACTGGGCTCCGGCGGTAATGCCCAGCAGATCCGGCGACACCAGCGGGTTACGGGTGACCAGTTGCATCAGGGCACCGGCCACGCCCAGCCCGGCCCCGACCACCAGTCCTGCCACGGCCCGGGGTATTTGTGTGCCCCAGAGCAGCAATCCATCCAGGCTGGGTTCCTGCTGCCAGGGCACCAGCCAGTCGGACAGTGCCGGCAGCGGAAAGCGGAACAGGCCCTGCCAGGCCAGCAGGGCCAGAAGCAGCAGTAGGCCCAGCCCGGTCACTGTCCAGACCGGGCCGGACTGTTCAGTTGGAGAAGGGTTACGGCCGTAATATACCGCGTCGGGCGCGCCCAAGACTCATTCTCCCATAGGATGTTTCAACCGTTTCCGGGCGGTGTCAGAAATGGAAAAACGGAGGGACAGGGTCCGCCTCCGTTCGTTACCTGTGGGGGGATACCCCTCCACGGTCCTGGTCGTTACCAGTTGTAGGACAGGGTACCGGTCACCGTGCGCTCTGCGCCGAAGTAACAACGGGCGGCGTTGTTACATTCGCCCACGTATTCCTTGTCGAACAGGTTCTGCACATTAACCTGGGCCTGCCAGTTATCGGTCAGCCCGTAACGCAGCGCCAGATCCACCAGGGTCACGTCATCCACTTCCAGCTCGGAAGGATAGGCCAGGCTGGCAGACGGATAGGCCCAGGACTCGCCCACATAACGGACCCCTACCCCGGCTTCCAGGTTACCCATCAGGTCACCCGGAAACCGGTAGTTGGCCCACAGCGACGCCTGATTGCGGGGCACGCCCACAACCTGATTGTCTTCATAGTTGGGAAACGCTGCGTCTTCCTTGATGCGTGCGTCCGTGTAGGTATAGGAAGCCAGCAGGCTCAGATTTTCAGTGAGGTCGCTGTTGATCTCCAGCTCGATGCCTTCGGATTCCGTGCGGCCAACGTTCCGGTAAGCGCCGAGCGTACTGTCGTAGTTGACGTCGTCTTCCATCTCAATGTCGAAAGCCGCCAGGGTGATTGTAGTGGCCAGGCCCGGCGGCTCATACTTGATCCCGGCTTCGTACTGTCGTCCGGTTACCGGCTTGAGCGGCTGGTTGCCCGCGCCCAGATTGCGGGCCGGCACAAACGAGGTGGAGTAGCTGAAGTACGGCGAGAAGCCGGATTCAAACTGGTACATCAACCCGGCCTGCCAGGTGAACTCCTCATCGGTGAAATCAAAGTCGTCACCGATGCGGTTATCCAGCTCGGTATCCGCATGATCATAGCGGCCGCCAACCAGACCGATCAGGTTGCCCACGCGGCTCTGCAGCTGGGTGTAGACGCCGGTCAGCTTCTGGATATCCTCAGCATCGGTGGACGGCGCGGCGCCCGTCGCAGGCTCTGCCGGCCAGACCGGATCGAAGATATTGATCGGAATGGCGCTGCCGAAATCCACAAACTGGACCTGTTCAAAGGACGTGCGGTCAAAGCTGATACCCGCCAGCCAGGTGTTCTGCACCGGGCCGGTGTCGAACTTGCCCACCAGCTGGTTGTCGATGGCAAAGGTGCGGGACTCATTGTACCGGTCCCGTCCGTAGGCACCCACAAAATCCTCAAAACCGGTACCGCCCGGCACGAAGCTCCACCAGACCTCGTTCCGCTGAACCCGTGACCGGAGATAGCGGGCGTTCTGGCGAAAACGCCAGTCGTCACTGAAGTCGTGCTGGTACTCGTAACCCAGGGACCAGACCTCACGGTCAAAGGTGTCCCATTCCGGGTGGCCGAGGTTGGTATCCGGGTCCAGATCGCCCGAGGGATGGCTCAGCAAGGTGCCGGCCGCCGGCAGACCCAGCTGGATCTCGGTGTGATCTTCCTGATAGGAGCCAAGCAGCGTCAGGGTGTCACGATCGGTAAGCTTGAAGGTGAGTGACGGCGCAAAGTAGATACGGTCGTCCGGCACACTGTCGGTCTGGGTATCGGCAAGGCGTCTCAGGAAGACCATACGACCCAGCACCCGGCCATCGTCCGTCAGGGCGCCGGAAACGTCCGCAGAGACCTGACGGCGGTCGTGGGTTCCGTAGCTCAGGTTGACCTGCCCTTGCGGTGTTTCGGTCGGGCGTTTGCTGACCAGGTTCACCAGGCCCCCAGGCACGTTTTCGCCATACAGCACGGACGTCGGCCCCTTGAACACTTCCACCCGCTCCAGCCCGAAAGGCTCTGCCGAAGTCGAGTAGGCATTGGGCTGCACCCGCAGGCCATCCCGGTAGGTGCCGTAGCCATAATCCCGCTGGTTCATGCCGCGGATAAAGAAGATATCCCCGGCCAGACCGTCACCCACCGGGAACTTGGTGGCTGAGATGCCGGGCATGTAGTGGAGAATGTCCGCCAGGGACTGGGCGTTCTGATGCTCGATCCGTTCCCGGGTGGCGACGGAGACCGAACGGGGGGTTTCCGACAGCGGCGTATCGGTCTTGGTAGCGGCGAGGCTGCGTTGTGCCTTGTAGCCGAAGTCCGGGCCTACCGGCCCTTCTTCTTCCGCAATAACTTCCAGTTCGTCCAGTTCCGTTACGTCATCCTGCGCGATGGTGAGGGCCGGCGCCAGTGCAATGGCGGCTACCAGAAGCCGAACCCGAAAGCCTGTGCCTGAGCGTGTTTGCGTCATGGTTCTTTCCAGGTTGAACATCACATATGGGCAATCATTCGCCCTTCGAAAGGTTTGCGTAACTTATTAAATTTTTTCTGCAATGTAAACAATAAACATTCTCATTCTTAGCTCATGCACCCACCGGGGTCACATTTTGTGTTTCGGGTGTCCGCCACCTGGCCGCCATCGGTGCCAGTTGAGAGTGGATCATCGCTTTCAACTCCCCGGACCTGACGATGCTTAAATGGTCTTCATCAAGCCACACGGATGATGACAGTGGCCGCCCGAGAAACTGCGACAGCAGCGCTTCGCCGCCGCGATTGCTTTCCGGCGACCGCCGTGCCCACCAGGCATGGACAGGGGCGGTGACCGGCTGAATCCCCCGGTGGTCTGCCGCCAGCCCTCGCATATGGTGCTCCAGGGCCAGCAGTTGCTGCCATTGATCCTGGTGGACATCTGCGGGCACAGGCGCATCAGCGGCCTGCGTCCTCTTTTCACCGGCACCGGGCACATAGGGGTCGATCAGCCCGACAAACGCCACGGGCCTGCCCTGTTGCTCAAGAATGGCGCTCATCTCCAGTGCCAGCGCGCCACCCATGGACCATCCGATCAGGTGGAAGGGCCCCCGGGGCTGCTGCTCAAGCAGGAAATGCACATAGTCTTCGGCCATCTCCGCCAGGGAGGTGTCGCGCCAGCGGCGGTCCAGAATCTGCCGGTTCTGGATGCCCCACACCTGCCAGTCCGGTGCCAGGGTGGCCGCCAGCGGGTAATAGCCCACGACGGTGCCGCTGACGGGATGGGGGCAGAACAGGGTCGGGCCGCCCGAGTTTGCGTTACCGGCAAGCCGCACCAGCGGGCGTGGTCCGTTTTCCGGTTTACAGGGCCTGTTGACGGGTTCCGGCGATGCCGTGACTTGCTTTGTTTTCGCCCCTATTTTGCTGCTACCGATCACAGCTTCCAGACAATCCATTAAGTTATCCAGCAGACGCTGGATGGTGCGCTGGCGATACCTCTGACTGCTGTACTGAAGGTTCAGGGTCAACTGCCCGTTCAGAACCTGACCGGTGACTTCCAGCTCCCTTGCCATGGGTGTGTGGGGGTCGACCGCCATTCCCGGAGACTCCGGTGCCGGGGAGAAACGCTCGCTGGTCTGGCCATCCAGCTGTCCGAGGTAATTAAAAACTACCAAGGGCTCACCGGTAGCCCGGAGAGCGGCACGCACTTCGGGTTCCGCCAAATATCTCAGCACACCAAAGCCGATGCCCTTGCCCGGCAACCGGGCCCGGCCGCGCTGTACCTGTTTCAGGGTCTCCGCAAAGCTGGCGCCGGACTTTA
This sequence comes from uncultured Marinobacter sp., assembly GCA_964392405.1. Lineage (GTDB taxonomy): Bacteria > Pseudomonadota > Gammaproteobacteria > Pseudomonadales > Oleiphilaceae > Marinobacter. Next base: position 1,224 of record CAYMQO010000041.1, on the reverse strand, counting down.
GCGCCATGGGATAGAGGCAGGTGAACCAGCCCAGGGTGCGGTTGCAGTCCAGATCCGGAAACACCGGTTCGCGGCCATGGCCCTCGACGGCGACCAGCACGGACTCCATGCCTCCCCAATCCGCCAGCGCGTCCGTCAGGACCGCCAGCAGCAGTTCGTCCATGCCGGTACCGTGGGCAGCCAGGGTGTATCGCAACAGTTGCTGTGTCTGTTCTCTCGAGAGCCTGCCACTCAAGGTGGATCCATCCCCGTAGCTGGCCCGGCCATCCGGGTTGTCTACCGGCCATGGGTCCTGAGCGCCCGCGAGCCCGGCCCAGTAGGGTACTTCATCTGTCCAGCGTCCGGCGGCCGCCGCCTGGGACAGGCTCTCTGCCCACTGCTGATACCCGGTTCCGACCGGCGTCAGGCTGATGGGCTGGCCCGCCTCCAGCTGCGTGTAGGCCCGCACCAGATCCTCCAGCAGAATCCGCCAGGAAACCCCGTCTACCATCAGATGGTGGGCGCACAGGAACAGGCGTTGCCCATCGGGACCGTCAATCAGGGCTACCGCGGCCAGAGGGCCATCATCCAGTCGGAAACTGCGCTGAATACGGTCACACAGGGCGGTCACGGATTCATCCCCGGTCAGCCGGTAGCAGCGGAAGATCCGCTCCACTGACTCCCCGGGCCGGTAATGGCTGAGCCAGCGCCCGTTGGATGGATCCTGACGGAAGGCCAGGCGGAAACTGTCATGATGCGCAATCACTGCGGCCACCGCCCCCCGTAAAGGATCGGTATCCAGAGGTTGGTGCACCGCCAGTAACACGGACTGATTCCAGTGATGCAGGTTGCGGGCAGGCTGGTCGAAGAAATGCGCCTGAATGGGTGTCAGGGGAAGCTCCCCTGCTGCTCGCGGATGCTGTCTGCTGTGATCCATTTCAGCCAGTGGTTCCAGCGCTGCGGCCATATCCTCAAGCCGGGGAGACAAAAAGACCGAGCGCGCCGAAAGCTGCCAACCGGCCTCTCGCAGGCGGGTAATCAGCCCCAGCGACTGGATGGAATCGCCGCCCAGGGCGAAGAAGTTGTCGTCCCGTCCGACCTGCCCTATACCAAGGAGGTTTTGCCAGATGTCCGCCAGAAGGATTTCACGGGCGTCCGCCGGCGCCTGATAGTCAGCAGCTTCCACCTGGGGTTCCGGCAGGGCATTGCGGTCCAGCTTGCCGTTAGGCAACTGGGGTAGGCGCG
>CAYMQO010000040.1:4300-11111 GCA_964392405.1 uncultured Marinobacter sp. | reverse complement strand
AGTATCTGCACTTCCTCCATATCTCACCGGGCAAGTTGCCCTGGGACATGGCGGAACATGATGAGATGCTGGATACGGACAACAGCGCTGACCCAACGGAGGGCAGGCCGGGCAACGCCTGAAGGCGCTGCCCGTGGGAGTTCAGGTGGGTTCGGGCTCTGGTTAGTGGGCAGGCGTAGCACGTGACCAATATCATCATTTGACCACCTTTATCGTGCTATCCTGCCCGGACTAAAGGGACGTAGTTTTTCAAACAAGACATCACAAGGAGAAGTGATCATGGGAAAACCCATTGCCTATCTGGGTTGCTACCACGTCTGCCCCGACAAAACTTCGAATAAAAGTCATGAGGGTGGGGTAACTGTTGAAGCCGCATCCACCGTTTTTGCGGGTGGTATGCCGGTTTGCTGCGTGGGAGACCGGTTGGTCTGCAGGGGACCGGCGGACACCATTATAGAGGGCTCCACAGGCGTTTTCGTCGAAGGCAGGCCAGTTGCCCGGGTCGGGGATGCAACAGCCCATGGCGGCAAAATCGTGATCGGTAACCCGACCGTGCTTGTGGGTGATCAGGTGTCCGTCGGCTCAAGTGCCGCGGCCACATCCATGTTGGCAGGCACGCCAGCGGCAGTGGCGTCCGACTCCGGCCCGTCACCCGCGAATCCGGAAGCGCTCCCCCAATCCGCTGCCGTACCGGCATCGGGCATATCTGCCCGTGCCAGTAACACCAGTATCGACCTCCCGGCAAGCTATACAGAAACCCCGTCACAGCAGCCAAACCAGCTCTCCGGAGCAGGGAATGAAAAGCCCGAGGATGAAAAGCGGGTCCTTCGAATCGGTGTGTTTTTTGATGGCACCGGTAACCACAAGGATAATGACCGCTATCTGACCGACAGGGATGTTACCAATGTGGCCAAGCTGTTTGATCTTTACGATATTGATCAGGAGCTTGTAGAACGAATATACATCCCCGGCGTAGGCACGATAGATGGCGAGCATACCGAATCAGGTTTTGAGGCCGATGAGGATCTCATTGGAATGGCTGCTGGCATCGGCCCCAACGGAGGTCATGATCGGATTGAGCTAGCGGTTAATTTGGTAAGAGACACTATAGAGGACTATGCCGCGGATCGGGTGATTTTTGATCTATTCGGATTCAGCCGGGGAGCAGCATTGGCGAGACATTTTGTTAATTTAACGAATGATTGGCCCAGCGTTATTTCTGTCCCCAGTCTCCGCTCTCGGGTATGGAGTAATCGTCCTATTATTTACCTGAGGAAAGTTGATGCGTTTCCTGCAAAAGTGCGAGCGAAAGTGTCGTTTGTCGGGCTCTTCGATACCGTCGGTAGCTTTTACCTTGCGGGGATCGAGGCCAATTTGGATTTTAATCTTTATCTCCCCTACTCATGTGCCGATCGGGTTGTTCACTTAACGGCACACCATGAGATCCGTAGGAACTTTCCTTTGAGCAGCATTATGGGGCCGGGGGGCAAAGCCCCCGCGCATTTTACAGAGCTGGTGATGCCCGGAGCGCACTCCGACGTCGGTGGTGGCTATGAAAACCCCGAGAAGGATCTCCGAAACTATGAGGTTTTCGATCTGAAAATTTATGGGGGGCATGGAACCAATTGGCGAACGGTTCAAATGGCACAAAGAGAGATAGAAGCCTGGAATGCCAGAGACTCAAGGAACATCCAACCTGAAATACGAGGAACGGACGTTTATGCAGTTGAGCGACGACCGACAAGGAAAGAGCTTGCTATATACGCTCTCTACCAGATGTATGATCAAGCATCTTCTTCGGGCGTTCCACTTCAGCAAATCGATAAAACGCTTGAAGAGTATCGCATTCCCATGGATTTGCGTATGGCGATAGACGAGTGGCAGAGTGCTGGAGCTAAACTGGATCATGCCCAGGATTACTTTGGTAACTATATTCACACTTCTCATCGAAGCGGCAGTATTCCCCATGGGCCGACAACTTCGGGGAAAAGAGAAGTATATCCTAACAGGACTATTGCTCGCCGGGAACATCAGAGGGTGGCTGAGGAAAGAGTATTGGCAACGGACGAACAATGAGAGTAATTAAACGGCTTTTTAGATTGTGCCTGGTCTTGGTGGTTCTGGCGGGGTGTTCGTCAGAATCTCAGCAGTTCCCTTATCATGTGATTATCGCAGGGGGGCCTGAAGGGTGGCCAATTTGGGCTGAGGAGATAAAGCTTGATGGAGCGTTCGTGCCAGGCGGAATCAACGGGCGTGGTTTCGATAAAGTCCCACCGATTGGCGCAAGTCGAATAGGGCGGGAGCCCTCGCCGGCTCCCCAGGTGATCGAAGCACGCTGGTTTTCCTATCGAAGCCAAAAATTTCACGAAGTCAGCATTACTCTACCCGACGACATGAACTTGAAACTACTCAACTGGTATGAAGAGTATCCATCGAATAAATATAGGCACTACCTATTACTTGGGTTTTCCGGCAAGGGTGAGGCATTGGCATGGTGGCGCGCGAAATGCAGCACCTGTGGTTTTGACCGAAGCCAGGACTTCAGCACACCATTGATTGAGAATATAAAAGCGCAGGAAGTGTCGGGTGATCCCGCTAAATACCGGAGCCAGACTCAACAGTTTATAGACGAAGGCCGGATACCTGCTTCGGTTTTGCAATAAAGAATGAAAACCACAGCACCTTCAGCTGCTCTCTTTTATCCCCTGTGAGAAGTCAGGGCTATCCGGCCCTGACCTGCCGGGAGGCTTCTTCCAGCGAGTCAATCAACTGCTTGAGCCGCCGCGTCATATCGGCACTGGTGGCCAGTTCGCGGACCATGTTCTCGGTGGTTTCACGGATGCCCCGGACATCCGCGAGTACGGCGTCGGTACCGGCGGTCTGGTCCGCTGAAACCCGGGCGATCTGCTCGTTGGTATCGTCGATGCGCCCGACCATGCCCTGGATATCTTCCAGTGCCTGACGACCTTCTGCCGCATCGCTGGCGCACTGGTGAGCGTCTTTGGAGCTGGCAGTCATCTGGGTAACCGCTGCGTCCATCGCATCCAGCAGCCGGTCCAGGGTGCCCTGAATCTGATCGGTAGAGTCCTGCACCCGCTGGGCCAGTTTGCGAACCTCATCGGCAACCACAGCAAAACCGCGACCCTGCTCACCGGCACGGGCGGCCTCAATGGCGGCGTTAAGGGACAGCAGGTTGGTCTGCTCGGCAATGCCCTTGATCTCGGTCACCGCGTGGCGGATTTCCTCACTGTTGCCGGCCAGGGCCTGAACGGCTTCAGCGGACGCTTCGACGGTCCGGGACAGCTGTTCAATGGACTGGGCCGTGCGCGCCACCCTGTCGTGCCCTTCCCGGGCGGCCCGGTTGGCCTCGTGGGACAGGGTGTTGGCAATGCCGGCCTGCTCGGCAATGCCAGTGAAGCTTTGCAGCATGGCTTCAACCACTTCTGCGGAGCGCTCGGCCCCCTGCTGCTGACGGGTCAGTTCGTCCCGGCGTTGTTCCGCGGTGATGGTCAGCTCCCGCACTTCTTCATGCAGTCGCCGGATGGCGTCCACAATATTGCGGACCACCTCACCCGTGCGCTGCTGCATGGCGTTGAACGCCTCGGCCATTTCGCCGATTTCATCACTGGAATCCACCAGGGCCCGCTCACTGAGGTTACCCGACTGCTGCACCGATACCATGGTTTTCTTGAGCCGGTTTACGTGGCGCTCAATAAAGGAAATCAGCAATTGGGAGCCTGCCATTTCCAGCAACATCAGCAGGGCGACGATACCTGCATAAGCCGGAGCAGATTCGGCGAAAACGGTCATAAAGGCCTGGTCCGTGCGGCTGGCTACGTCGTAAATCGCGTAGAGCACCAGCAGACACATGACGACGAACACCATAATGTTAAGCAGCCAGAACTTGTACTTCAGGCGGGCATTCTTGAGCAGCGTCAGCATTGATTACCTGTTCCTGTCCGGGCCAGCCCCGCGGCGGGCCGTTATTTATGAGGGTCAGAAGATATCACCGTGGCGAGGTGTGAAACTTGCCCGGGGTCTATCCGAAGCTCCTTTTTACAATCTCTTGCAAACAGGTCATCGGCCAAAGGCTGAATTTCTTGAGGTAATTCTGATGGAGCGCCGCAGCGGCAGAATGCCGCTGCAGTGGTGCAGGTGATCGGATGCAGAAAGGTCAGGGAACGGCGGCGGGATCAGTCCAGCTGGCGCACGGGAATGGCGCTGGGGTCCCGGGGCATCGCCGGAACGGCCAGCCCCAGATTGTTCTTCTCGAACACCCGGTCAGCCCGGTAGGACGAGCGCACCATGGGCCCCGACGGGACTTCCATAAAGCCTTTCTCCAGCCCGATTTCCCGATAACGATTGAACTCATCCGGGGTGACGTAGCGTTCCACTGGCAGGTGGTTGGGTGTGGGGCGCAGGTACTGGCCCAGGGTAAGAATGTCCACGCCGATGGCTCTCAGATCGTCCATGGTCTCCAGGATTTCAGCTTCGGTCTCACCGAGGCCCAGCATCAGGCTGGTCTTGGTGAGAATGTCCGGCCGGTACTGCTTGGCATGGGCGAGAACGCTCAGGGTCTTCTCGTAACCGGCGCGGGGGTCCCGGACGCGGTGAGTCAGGCGCCTGACGGTTTCCACGTTCTGGGCGAAGACGTCGAGGCCGGAGTCCAGCACTTTCTCCACATCGGGCATGACCGCGTCAAAATCCGGCGTCAGGGCCTCAACCGCCACTTCCGGCGTGCGCTGTTTGATGGCAGCGACGCAGGCGGCGTAATGGCCGGCACCGCCGTCTTCCAGGTCATCCCGGTCCACGGACGTGAGCACAATGTAGCGCAGGCCCATCAGTTCAACGGAGCGGGCGGTATTTTCCGGTTCGTCGTGATCCAGCCAGCCCCTTGGGTTGCCGGTATCCACCGCGCAGAATTTGCAGGCCCGGGTACAGACTGACCCCATCACCATGATGGTGGCGGTACCGTTGTTCCAGCACTCACCGATATTGGGGCAGTGGGATTCCTGGCACACGGTGCTCAGGCGATGCTCGCTGACATTGCGCCGGACGGCTTCAAAGCGCTCGCCACCCGGCATACGGGCCCTGAGCCATTTGGGTTTGCGCTGAACGGGCGTGTCTGCCGTGGCGTTTTTCTTGACACCATCCTTGATGGCAGAAAAACCGTGCTCGTTGCGGAATTTGGAGCCGCTGACGATGCGGGGTTTGCCGTTGTCGCTCATGTCCGGGGGAATCTCTCTGAGAAGGTGTATCAGTAGCTAAAGAGTAAGTCTGACGACCGGTGGTTACAAGCGACATAAGGGAAATCCCCGGCTCAGGCAGGCGCCTGACCGGAGGGACAGGGTCGTCTTGACGGGTCCCCGGTGCACGCAGAAAGCCAGTTTTCCAATGCCTCAACCTGCAACGGGCTGGCATAGAGTCCCTGCTTGGTACGCCGCCAGAGAATGTCGTCGGCGGTTATTGCCCACTCATGGCTCACCAGATAGCGTACCTCCCGTTCGTAAAGGTTGCCCAGGAAGTGCTCGCCAAGGTCGTCGAGACTCCGGCTGTCGCCCAGCAGATGGTAGCTGTCGGTGCCATAGCTGCGCACGAGCCTGGCCGCGAGCCGTTCCGGTAGCCAGGGGTAGCGCTGGAGCAGGGCGTCCTTCAGTTGTGGCTGGCTGTCGAAGTCGCCCCCCGGCAGCACCCCATGACGGGTCCAGGGGCGGCGGGCCTGGGGGAAGTACTCGCAGAGGTGGTCAGTGGCGGTTTCCGCGAGCTTGCGGTAGGTGGTGAGTTTGCCCCCGAACACCGAAAGCAGGGGCGATCGGCCATCCGGTGCATCGATTTCAAAGGCGTAGCCCCGGGAGGCTTTCTGGGCGCTTTCCTCTTCCTCATCCATTAGCGGCCGTACCCCGGAGTAGGACCAGGCCACATCGTCCGGGGTCAGTTGGTGGCGGAAGTAGTGGTTGACGATGTCCAGCAGGTATTGGGTCTCTTCCGGTGAGATGACCGCTTCCGCGGGATTGCCGGTGTAGTCGACGTCCGTGGTGCCGATCAGTGAGAAATCGTCTTCATAGGGAATCACGAAGACGATACGTTCGTCCTTGTTCTGAAGGATATAGGCTTCGTTGTCCCGGTTCAGCCTGGGTACCACAATGTGGCTGCCCTTGACCATGCGGATCAGGCGCGGCGCCTTCTGGCTGAGAGTGCTGTCGAACAGGCTGCTGACCCAGGGGCCGGCGGCATTGACCAGGGCTTTCGCCCGCACCACCCTGGAGTCGCCGGTGCGTGTGTCCAGCAGGGTGACCTGCCACTGGTCGGCACCACGTTCGGCCCTCACACAGCGGGTGCGAGTCAGAATCCGGGCCCCGAGCTGTTCCGCCTTACGGGCCGTCAGCACCACCAGCCGGGCATCATCCACCCAACCGTCGGAATATTCGAAGCCGCGGGTAATTTCCGGTTTCAGCGGATCGTCTGCGGTAAAGGTAATGGCCCGTGAGCCTGACAGGCGTTCCCGGCGGGCCAGATGGTCATAAAGGAAAAGGCCCGCCCGGATCACCCAGCCGGGGCGAAGGTGAGGCTGGTGGGGCAGGCGGAAACGCATGGGCCACATGATATGGGGGGCATTGGCCAGCAGCGCCTCCCGTTCGGCCAGGGCCTGACGTACCAGCCGGAACTCGTAGTGTTCCAGATAGCGCAGGCCGCCGTGGATCAGCTTGCTGCTGCGGCTTGAGGTGGCGGAAGCGAGGTCATTCATTTCGCACAGCAGGACCCTGAGGCCGCGCCCGGCCGCATCCATGGCGATGCCTGTGCCGTTTACGCC
>CAYMQO010000040.1:0-4200 GCA_964392405.1 uncultured Marinobacter sp. | reverse complement strand
AACTGATTGATAAAGTCACGGGTGGCTTCGCCCACAATACCGCCGTCCCGGTTACGGACCTCGCCGCCGGCAATGATAATCGTAAAGTCTTCCCGGGCCGACAGAATCGAGGCCACATGCAGGTTGTTGGTGACCACCCGCAGGTTGTTCTTCGTCAGCAGGGCACGGGCAATGGTTTCCGTCGTGGTGCCGATATTGATGAACAGTGAGGCGTTGTCGGGAATCATTTCCACCAGCGCTGCGGCGATTCGTTCCTTCGCATCGAGCTCCATGATCTTGCGGGCTTGGTAGGCGGTATTGACCGTGCTCGAATCAATGCCTGCACCACCGTGATGGCGTCGCACCCGGTTCCTGCTGGCCAGCTCGTTCAGGTCCCGGCGAATAGTCTGGGGCGTTACCCGGAAGTGCTCAACAAGCTGTTCCGTGGTGGCGAATCCCTGCTGTTGGATCAGCTCCAGAATCTGCTGCTGGCGGTGGCTCTGGGGCATGAAAACTCCAGGTTTCGTGGACGAAAGGATCATTTTGCCGCTGAAGTATAAACCACCGGGCGCGGACCGCGACATTTCAATCAGTTGGGTCCCCGGACGGCCGGTGCGTCACTTTCGTGATTAATTCGCGAAAATGAACATGATTGTTTGCGAACATCTGAACCCTGTACTAGAACCATAACAGACAGATACACAGGGACAGCAGGAGCGCCAGACAACTCCTGCACAACAACAAGAAGGAAACCGGATGTCGCTGCAACTGGAGAATGTCTCCCGTGCCGTCGATGGCGTGGATTTCATCCGTGATGCTGACCTGACGTTTGAACCCGGCTCGTTCAACGTATTGCTGGGCCGAACGCTTGCGGGGAAAACCTCGCTGATGCGACTGATGGCAGGGCTGGACAAGCCGGACACCGGGCGCATCCTGTTCAACGGCGAGGACGTTACCGGCCAGAGCGTGCGCAAGCGCAACGTCTCCATGGTCTATCAGCAGTTCATCAACTATCCCAACCTGACGGTGTACGAGAACATCGCCTCGCCCCTGCGGCTGGCGAAAATGAAGTCCGGCGCTGTGGACCAGCGGGTGCGGGACACCGCGGCAATGCTTCGTATTGAAGAGCTGCTGCCCCGGTATCCCCTTGAGCTCTCCGGCGGTCAGCAACAGCGAATTGCCATGGCCCGGGCGCTGGTGAAAGACGCCACCCTGGTCCTGTTTGACGAGCCGTTGGTGAATCTTGACTACAAACTGCGGGAGGAGCTGCGCTCGGAACTGCGCCAGCTATTCCGGGAGCGGCAATGCATCGCGGTTTACGCTACCACGGAAGCCAGCGAAGCGCTGGCTCTGGGCGGCACCACCACACTGCTCCATGAAGGCCGGGTTGTGCAGACCGGGCCCGTGGCCGAAGTCTACCGGAGACCGGTAAACACCCTGGCAGCCGAGCTGTTCTGCGAGCCGCCCATGAATTTCCTGACGGGCCGCATCCGTAACAATGAAATCCTGCTTGGCGAGACCGTGCGCCATCCGCTCACCGGGCCGTTGGGATCTCTGGCGGAAGGCAACTATCTGTTTGGTATCCGTCCCAGCCATATTGGCCTGTCGCCGGTAACCGGGGCTGATCTGGCTCTGGAGGCGGACGTGGAGCTGGCGGAGATCAGCGGCTCAGAAACTTTTCTGCATGTCAGCAGCCAGGGCCTGGATATGGTGGTTCAGGCATTGGGGGTCCACACCCGGCACGTGGGAGATCCGGTCAGCGTTTATCTGCCACTAAACCGGTTGTTTGTGTTCAGTGAGAATTCGGCACTGGTGCACACCCCTGCAAATGGCGGAGGTGCCCATGGCTGAGATTACCCTTACTTCCATGGCCCATAGCTACCATAAACACCCTCGGGGCCCGGAAGATTACGCCATTCGCCAGCTGGATCACGTCTGGGAGAAGGGCGGCGCCTACGCACTGCTTGGTCCGTCGGGGTGCGGCAAGAGCACCATGCTGAACATTATCTCTGGCCTGCTGGCGCCATCGGAAGGGCAGGTGCTGTTTGACGGCAAACCGGTCAACCACCTCTCCCCCCGCGAGCGCAACATCGCCCAGGTGTTTCAGTTCCCGGTGGTCTACGACTCCATGACGGTGTTCGACAACCTGGCGTTTCCCTTGCGCAACAGCGGCGTACCAAAAGCCAGGATTCAGGAGCGGGTTATTGAGATCGCCCAGGTACTGGAGCTTGAGCCCCTGCTGAAGCGCAAGGCCCGCAACCTCAGCGCCGACGAGAAGCAGAAAGTGTCCATGGGCCGGGGGCTGGTGCGGGAGGATGTCTCCGCGATCCTGTTTGATGAACCGCTGACGGTGATCGATCCGCAACTCAAGTGGAGGCTCCGCCGCAAGCTCAAGCAGATCCACGAGCAGTTCGATATCACCATGATCTACGTCACCCACGACCAGCTCGAAGCGTCGACCTTCGCGGATTGCATTGCAGTGATGTATGAGGGCCGCATCGTTCAGTTCGGCACCCCCACCGAGCTGTTCGAAAACCCGAACCACACCTTTGTCGGCTTCTTTATCGGCAGCCCGGGGATGAACCTGTTGCCCGTAACCCGCTGTGAAGGGGGCGTACGGTGCGGCGAGGTTCGGTTTCCGCTGTCGCAGGGTCTGATGGCACGGCTTGAAGGGGCCGGGTCCGATAACCTGAAGCTGGGCATTCGCCCGGAATTCCTGCAGCTGGCAGAGCCCGGCCCTGATGCCTGGCCAGCCAGGGTAGAAGATGTGGAGGATCTCGGCACCTACCAGATCGTCACTGTCCGGCTGGCAAACCAGGCAATCAAGGTCCGCCTGCCAGAAGATCAGCCGGTCGCCCACGGCCAGACCCTGCATCTTCATTTTCCAGAGCAGTGGGTCAAGTTGTATCTGGATGAATACCTGGTGGAGGATGCGCCATGAGAAAGATCCCGGACAACAGGGCCTGGTGGCTGGTTCTGCCCGTTCTGCTACTGGTAGCGTTTTCGGCACTGGTGCCGTTAATGACCGTGGTGAATTACTCGGTGCAGGACATCTTCGGGCCGGGCAATGCCTATTACGTGGGCACCGAATGGTTCCGCGATGTATTGCAGGACGATCGTCTGCAGGCCTCACTGCTGCGCCAGTTTGGCTTTTCCGGCGCGGTGCTGGCCATTGAGATTCCGCTGGGCATCGGTATTGCCCTGATGATGCCCAGGCAGGGCATACGGGCGTCCCTGTGCCTGATCCTGCTGGCCATACCGTTGCTGATTCCCTGGAACGTGGTCGGCACCATCTGGCAGATCTTCGCCCGGGGCGATATCGGCCTGTTCGGCTGGGGCCTTAACCAGCTTGGCTTCAACTATAACTATACCGGTGACCCTGTGGACGCCTGGCTCACCGTCCTGCTGATGGACGTGTGGCACTGGACTCCTCTGGTGGCCCTGCTGTGCTATTCGGGCCTGCGGGCCATTCCCGAAGCCTTCTATCAGGCCGCTGAAATCGACCGGGCCTCCCGCTGGGCGGTGTTCCGCTATATCCAGTTGCCGCGCCTGAAGAACGTGCTGGTTATCGCGGTTCTGCTGCGGTTTATGGACAGTTTCATGATCTACACCGAGCCGTTCGTGCTGACCGGTGGTGGCCCGGGCAGCTCCACCACCTTCCTCAGCCAGACCTTGACCACCATGGCGGTGGGGCAGTTTGACCTGGGTCGGGCGGCGGCGTTCTCCCTGGTGTACTTCCTGATTGTGCTGCTGGTGTCCTGGCTGTTCTTCACCGCCATCACCCATATGGACAAGGAGCGTTAAGCATGGCCTTAAGAAAGCCTTCCCGTCTTGGCGGCCTGGGCATCACCGTGTTCATCCTGTTGCTGCTGACGCCCATCTACTGGTTGCTGAACATGTCGTTCAAGACCAACCGGGAGATCCTCAGCGGGCTGACCCTGTGGCCGCAGAACTTCACCTTTGACAACTACATGGTGATCTTCACCGATCCCAGCTGGTACTCCGGCTATATCAACTCGATGATCTACGTGCTGATGAATATGGCCATCACCCTGACGGTGGCGTTGCCAGCGGCCTACGCGTTCAGCCGGTTCCGTTTCCTGGGGGACAAGCACCTGTTCTTCTGGCTGCTCAGCAACCGGATGGCGCCCCCCGCCGTGTTTCTGCTGCCGTTCTTCCAGCTGTACTCCTCCATCGGACTGTTCGATACCCATATTGCCG
>CAYMQO010000039.1:0-11184 GCA_964392405.1 uncultured Marinobacter sp. | reverse complement strand
ACGATATACACCAGGAAAGTCATCGTCAGAGCGCCCGCCAGCAGCCGGCTGAAGGAATCCTGCGCATTCACGGCAATGTAAAAGCACCGCAGAATGATCAGCAGATACATCGCCAGCAGGAAGAGAATCCCCACAAAGCCAAATTCTTCCGCCAGTACCGCAACGATGAAATCCGTATGGCTTTCCGGCAGAAACTCAAGGTGGGACTGGGTTCCCTGCAGCCAGCCCTTACCGCCCCATCCACCGGAACCAATCGCGGTGGTGGACTGGATGATGTTCCAGCCTGCACCCAACGGATCACTTTGAGGGTCCAGCAGCGTCAGCACCCTCTGCTTCTGGTAATCCCGCATGACGAAATGCCACATCAGAGGTGCTGCGATGCCCAATAACGCAAAAAAGCCGGAAATCAGCTTCCAGCTCAGCCCCGCGAAAAACACGACGAACATGCCGGCTGCACCAACCAGCAATGCCGTGCCCAGGTCAGGCTGCTGAATAATCAGCCCCATGGGTATTACCACCAGCCCAACAGCAATACAAACGTGACGGAACCGGGGCGGAAGATAATGCCGGGCCAGATACCAGGCCGCCATCATCGGCACCACCAGCTTCATGATCTCGGAAGGCTGGAACCGGGGCAGCCCCGGCAGCGCGAGCCACCGTTGAGCCCCTTTGGCACCCACGCCGATGACCAGCACCGCCACCAGCCCGGCCATGCCCGCAACGTACATCCAGGGCGACCAGCGTCGATAGACGGCCGGGTCCAGTTGCGCAAAAATGAACAGCGCGAGAAACGCCACGCCAAACCGGACGGCCTGGGACCTCACCGCATCAATGCTGGCATCGGCGCCGCTGTAGAGCACCACTAATCCACCGGCCGATACAATGATCAGCAACAGCAGCAGCCAGGGATCGAGGTGAAGCCGGTGCCACAGGCTGACCGAGCGCTGCAGGCTGTCCGCTGCCGGGGCGCTGGAGGACCGCCCCATCATGGCTGGCTCTCCCCGGTCTGACTGATGACGGCAGCGTCGCCGTTCATTTCATTTAACCAGGCATCAAACATGGCGCGGGCGACAGGCGCGGCGACACCACTGCCACTGCCGCCATTTTCAACAATCACCGAGACTACAATCTGCGGGTCTTCCACGGGGGCAAAACCGACAAACAGCGCGTGATCCCGCAGGCGCTCCTTGACCTCTTCGGCATCATATTCCTCATCTTCGGCCAGACTGAACACCTGAGCAGTGCCGGTTTTGCCGGCCATCCGATAATTGGCACCTTCTGCGGCCCGACGCGCGGTACCCCGGGTACCATGCATGACTTCCTCCATCGACTTCACCACGAACTCCCAGTCGTCCTCATTATCGACGGTCAGGTCGTCAAGAAAGGCCGGTGCCAGCACCGCATCCAGCGGCGTATCGCCTACCACGTCCCTGAGCATTCGCGGCTGCACCCAGCGTCCGCGATTGGCCACAACCACGGTGGCGGTCGCCATCTGCAGCGGGGTCGCGAGAAAAAAGCCCTGCCCGATGCTCATATTGACGGAATCCCCCGGATACCAGGGCTCGTTGTACATGCCCCGTTTCCAGTCCCTGGACGGCAGCAGGCCCGGTAACGCGCCCCCGACATCCAGCGTCGCGTCTATACCGAATCCGAACCCGGTGAGGTACCGGTGCATGGTGTCAACGCCCATCTCCACACCCATATCGTAAAAATAAACGTCGCAGGATTCCGCCACCGCCCTCAGGCCATCCACCCAGCCATGTCCACCGCGCTTCCAGTCCCGGTAGCGGCGACCGCTGTTGTTGATCTGGTAATAGCCGGGGTCCCAGATTCTGTGATCCCGGGTAACCGCGCCGCTATCAAGACCGCCCAGCAGCAGCATCGGCTTGATCACCGATCCCGGCGGATACTGGCCCCGCAACGCCCGGTTAAACAAGGGCTTATCCCGGGACTCGCTCAGTTCCCGGTAGTCTGCAATACTGATTCCGGTGACGAAATGGTTGGCATCGAATCCCGGTACGCTGGCCAGTGCCAGTATGCCGCCATCCTTGGGATCGATCGCGACAATGGCACCCCGGCGCCCTTCCAGCAACTCGAACGCCCTGGCCTGCAGTCGCATGTCCAGGTGCACCATCAGGTCCTCACCGGGCACCGGGTTTTCCCGCTCAAGCACCCGCAGGGTCCGGCCCCGGGCGTTGGTTTCTACATGCTCATAGCCAACCCGGCCATGGAGCACTTCCTCGTAGACCCGTTCCACCCCGGACTTGCCGATATAGTTGGTGCCGGCGTAATTCACCGGGTCGATGCGCTGCAGCTCTTCCCGGTTGATACGCCCCACATAGCCGAGGGCATGGGCATTCAGGTGGCCAAAGGGATAATGACGGACCAGCTCCGCGCTGACTTCCACCCCGGGCAGCTCATGCCGGTGAACGGCCATGCTGGCAATTTCCTGCTCGGTCAGATCATAGTGGAGTGGCAGTTCCTGAAACGGACGCCTGGGCTCCTGCAGGCGGCGGCGAAAGCGTTCGATGTCGTCCTCGGAAACGCTCAGCAATGACTGCAGACGCTCCAGGGTCGCTTCCATCCCTTCGACGCGCTCGGGAATGAGGGTAACGCTGAAGATGGGCCGGTTCTCTGCGATCAGGGTCCCATTGCGGTCGTAGATCAGTCCCCGTGTCGGTGGTACGGAGCGCACCTGAACCCGGTTGCGGTCAGACAGCGTGGTGTAGGTCTCGTGTTCGATCACCTGGAGGTGGTAGAAGCGGGCGACCAGTACCCCGAACAGCACCAGAACCAGGCCCAGCATGACCAGACTGCGGCGGTAGAAAAGCCTCCGTTCAGCTGCTGTATCCTTGAACTGGTCCCAGACCATGGAGAATCCTACGCGCGGTGGTACGGGTGGTTACGGGTAATGGTCCAGGCGCGGTAGAGCTGCTCCGCGAGGAGTATCCGCACCAGAGGGTGAGGCAGGGTCAGGGGCGACAGTGACCATTGCTGGTTAGCCCGCTCCCGGCATACCGGATGCAGGCCGTCAGGGCCACCCACCAGGAAGCACAGGTCACGGCCTTCCAGCTGCCAGTTACTGAGCTGCCCCGCGAGATCTTCTGTGGACCAGGCACGACCACCGACTTCCATGGCGACAACATGGTCATCCGGCGCGGTAGCGGACAGGACCGCATCTGCCTCCTGGCGCATCAGGCGGTTGATGTCCGGGTTCTTGCCCCGGTGGGGCATGGCAATCTCGGTCAGCTCCAGTGGCAGTTCCCGTGGCATGCGCCGGGCGTAATCGCGAAACCCTTCGGTCACCCAGGCGGGCATTTTCTGCCCGACGCAGACCAGCTTCAGCCGCATGGTTATTCGCTGCCGGCAGCCCCCAGCCCCGGGGCGTCCCGCCACAGGCGCTCGAGGTCATAGAACTCACGGGTTGCGGGCATCATCACATGCAATACCACATCCCCAAGGTCCACCAGGACCCAGTCGTTCGAATCGCCGCCTTCGACTTTCGCTTCACGAATGCCGCGCTCTTTCAGGTCCTGTATGACGGACTCAGCCATCGACCGGAGATGACGGCCTGATGTCCCGGACGCCACGATCATGAAATCAGTGACACTGGTGCGGTCAGTCACATCCAATACGCTGATATCCTTGGCTTTAAGGTCCTCCAGCGCGGCGATAACAATATCTTTCAGCTCTTCTGCCTGCATAACGATCCTGTAACGGGTACCCGACATGCGCCGGATACGGGAATGAGTATGGCGGCCAGTGTATCACCAATTGGTGCTACTGCTCATGGCCTTTGCAACCGTACATGCCCAGCTCGTCAATTCGCGCCAGTACCGCATCCGGCACCAGGTAACGGACGGAGCGACCCGCGGCCAGGCGGTCGCGTATACCAGTCGCGGAAATATCCAGCGATGGCGGCTCCACTGCCAGAATACAGCCGGCGGGGGAGGCTTTGAGCGTCGCACTATCGTTCGCTCTGCGTTCTTCCAGCAGCCGGGCCGGAATCGAGCCGGGGGATAACTGGGCACCGGGGCGTGTGACCAGAATGATGTGGGCCAGTTCCGGGATATCGGCCCATTGATGCCAGTGATCGAAACCGGCAAACGCATCGGAGCCCACCACCATGGCAAGAGGTTCATCCGGCCCTAGCTGCTCCCGTAATTGGCGCAGCGTGTCCACGGTATAGGAGGCGCCGTCCCGGTTCAGTTCCCGGTCGTCAACCGCCAGCCCGGGTTCGCCGGCAACCGCAAGTTTCAGCAGCTCGAGCCGGTGGCTGCCGGAGCCACCGGGACGGTCGCGGTGGGGCGGGATATGACTGGGCAACAGATGGATCTCGTGAACTGCCAGCGCCTCCCGTAACTCAACGGCCACCCGCAGGTGGCCATTGTGTATCGGGTCAAAGGTGCCGCCATAGATTATGTGCATGGTCAGGTTCGGATATGCCCGTCGCCAAACACCACGTACTTCTGCGACGTCAGCCCTTCCAGACCGACGGGCCCACGGGCATGAATCTTATCGGTGGAGATACCAATCTCTGCACCCAGGCCATACTCAAAGCCATCAGCAAAGCGGGTGGAGGCATTGACCATCACCGAGCTGGAGTCCACCTCGGTTATAAAGCGGCGGGCGCGGGTGTAGTTCTCCGTAATGATGCTGTCGGTATGCTGGGAGCTGTACCGGTTAATGTGCTCAATGGCTCCATCAAGTCCGTCCACCACCCGCACCGCCAGCACCGGCCCCAGGTACTCTTCATACCAGTCGTCTTCAGTCGCCTCTTTCATATCCGGCACTATGGCCCGGCTGGCGTCACACCCACGCAGTTCTACCCCCTGCTCACGGAGGGCCCCGGCGAGTAATGGCAGGATGTCATCGGCAATTTCCCGATCAACCAGCAGGGTTTCCATGGTGTTGCAGGTACCGTAACGCTGGGTTTTCGCATTCACGGCTACTTTCAGTGCCTTTTCCGGGTCCCCGTGGGCATCCACGTACACATGGCAGACGCCGTCGAGGTGTTTGATGACCGGCACTCTCGCATCCCGGCTGATGCGTTCGATCAGCCCCTTGCCACCCCGTGGCACAATCACGTCCACATACTCGGGCATGGTGATCAGCTCGCCCACCGCAGCCCGGTCGGTAGTGCGAATCACCTGCACTGACGTTTCGGGCAGCCCGGCCTCCCTGAGCCCGGCGGCGAGACACCCGGCGATGGCCTGGTTGGAATGGATGGCCTCAGAGCCGCCGCGCAGGATGGTGGCATTGCCCGACTTCAGGCACAGGCTGGCAGCCTCCACGGTTACGTTCGGGCGAGATTCATAAATAATTCCGATCACTCCCAGGGGCACCCGCATCTTCCCGACCTGGATGCCGGAGGGCCGGAACGACATATCCGTAATGGCGCCGATGGGGTCCGGCAATCCGGCAACCTGGCGCAGACCTTCGATCATGGCATCGATGCGGGCCGGGGTCAGCTCCAGCCGGTCCAGCATCGCCGCATCCAGACCATTGGCGCGACCGTTGTCGAGGTCCTTGCGGTTCGCGTTCGCCAGCTCTTCACGGGCACGATCCAGCGCCTCCGCCGTAGCGGCCAGAGCCTGGTTACGGGTTGCGGTGGATGAGCGGGCAATGGCGCGGGCCGCCTGCCGGGCATGGCCCCCTACTTCGGCCATATAGGCTGCAATATCCATGGATCGGTAACTCCGGTTCTGCTACGGGTGCGTCAATGAAAATCAGGACGTTATTATGCCCGAGGACAGCGAATTTGCCACTTTGATGTTATCATTGAACCCAGACCGACAGTCCAACAGAATTCATCTCAGGAAGGACGAAACCATGGCCCAGAAGGCCGAGCGATTCCTACTAAGCCGCCTGGCGTGGCTGGGCATTCTCGCGCTGATGGTTCTTTCTGTTTACTGTCTGGCCATCGGCAATCTGCCGGCCGCAGCGGCGGCGCTCGTGGCGGCAGCGATCATACTCACCAGCCCGGCCCTGCCCGGTCCCCAGCGTGAACCCTCGACCCGTCAGCGGATAACGCTGCTGCTGGTGCTGATGCTCGGGCTGATTCTGCTGGCCGGACTCTGGCTCAATAACTCCCCGCTCTATTACTGGCTGTTCTCACTGCCGCTGATTGTTCTCGGCCTGCTGCCAGTGCGCCTCGGTCCCCCGCTGGCCCTGGGCCTGATGGCGGTAATACTGGGCATATTCGCGTCCCGCAGTGGCGATCCGGTTCGCCACCAGGTTATCGCGCCCCTGGTGCTGAGCACGGCCCTGGCCGGCATGTTCTTTCTTTTATGGCACTACAAGGCCCGACAGATTGCACCGCTGCGCCGTTCCGATGAACTTACCCAGGCCGCGAGCCGGGAATATCTGAGTGCCGATCTGCACAGGGAAATCCAGCGCAGCGAGCGGGAAGGACTGGACCTGTCCGTCATCATGATCGGCCTTGATACTCATCTGAGCGAACCGGAGATTGACGCCGACCTGCAGGCCCTGCTGCCCCGGATCGGGCGCTACCTGCACTCCCGGCTGAGGGAATTCGATACCTGGTACCGGGTCGCCGACCTGCAGTTTCTGGTCATCCTGCCGGCGATGGCGACGCCGGGGGCCAGCAAGCGCGCGGAACAGCTTCGTCTGGGGTTAATGTCCCTGCTTGAATCCCACGGTCTTGACGTAACCGTCAGCGCCGGTGTCGCAGGCCTGAATATCGGCGATAACGCCGATACCCTACAACAGGCAGTGGCGAGCGCGTTACAGGGCGCGCAAAAGAAAGGTGGCAACCGGGTTCAGGCCTGGAGCACCTGGACCCACACACCGCCCATGGATACCGACAGGAGCCCGGCACCGTGACTGAAACCCGGCTGAAAACCCTGACCTGCCTTCTCGCCTACAGTCTCAGCACGATCATCTTCGGGTTGCTGGCGGTGCAGAATCTGCGCTTTGGCTTTTACGCTCTGTTTTACCCCGCCGCCGGCCTGAGCGCCATCAGCCTGGCGGGCTGCCTCTACACACTGGCGGTCAGCCGCTATCAACTGCGGGCCCGCGGCCATATGCTGGCCCTGTTGCTGATGCATATCGCCGCGCTGGCCGGGGCCCTGATTTCGGTCCACGCCGGGACCTATTGGGGACTGCCGGTACTGATCCTCACCTTTCTCGTTCTGCCGCTGACGCAGGCTCTAAAGCTGGCCCTGCCGGTTGCCGCGATATTCGCCGTGATTCTGGTCTGGCAGTTGCCACTAGCTGCCAGTCTGCTGGCCATCGGCGCCGGCGCCCTGCTGGTAGCCAGCGCCGGACTCGCCAACTGGCACTACGAGCATATGACCCAGTCCGCCCAGGATCTGGCGATCATTGATCCCCTGACCGGTGCCCACAATGCCCGGTTCCTGGACGAAACCCTGCAGAGGGAAATCAGCCGTGCCCAGGCGACCCGGCATCCGGTATCCGTGCTGATGCTCGATATCGACCACCGCGATCAGGTTGCGGAAATGCTGGGGCATGAGCAGATACCCGGGCTCTACCGGCAACTGGCGGAGCATCTTTTTACCCTCGTGCGCGCCGGCGATACCCTGTACTTCCTGGGCGAAGGCCGCTTTTGCCTGATCCTGCCATTCACCCCTGAGGAAGGGGCCCGGGTAACAGCGGAGCGGATACGCCGCAGCATCGCGGAAGCGGCCTGGCCCCAGGTCGGACGTATGACCGTCAGTATCGGGGCAACCACCCACCTGAACCAGGAAACGCTGGGCGAGCGCCTGCGCCAGCGTGCCACCGACGCGTTGGAAGAAGCCAGCCGCCGCGGTCAGGACCATGTCTGGTTCAGTGCGGATGGCCGTCAGGTAGCCTGATGCAGCAAGTGACCGAAAACCTGATTCAGTGGCTTACGATCCACCCGGGCTGGCTGACGGCCACCATATTCCTCGTCGCCCTGCTCGAGTCGCTGGCGGTTGCCGGCCTTCTGGTCCCGGGTGTGGCCATCCTGTTTGCGGTCTCTGTTCTGGCCGGGCAGACAGGCACACCGGCGATTGAGGTTCTGGCCTGGGGCACCGCCGGTGCCATTATCGGTGACTTCACGAGCTTCTGGCTGGGGCGGCACCTGCAGGGGCGTCTGCATCAGGTCTGGCCGTTTCGCAAGCACCCCGTTATGGTACGCCGGGCCGAAGGCCTGTTCGCCCGCCACGGTGGGAAAAGCGTCGTCATAGGACGTTTCGTGGGCCCCGTGCGCCCGTTTATTCCCATGGTCGCCGGCGCATTCAATATGCCCGCCAGGCGTTTCATGTTGGTGAATGTGGCATCCGCCCTGGCCTGGGCTCCATTCTACCTGTTACCCGGGTTCGCCGTGGGAGCCGCACTGGCCGGGCCCGAACCTGTGCCACCAGCCCTGTATATTATTGGCGCCGGCGCCGCCGGTGTGATCGCTCTGGCCTGGTTTCTCTTCGTTCGGCTGCAACTCGGATTGCGCAGTGAAAGCGGCCTGTACCAGTATCTGGAGAGATTCACCAGCCGCTACAACGCCACCCACCGTTTCTGGCGGGCACTGTACAGCGAGCGTCCGGCGGAAGGCGGAGAGTTCCCGCTGGCGTCCATTTGTCTGGCGCTCGGCGCCACCGGCGCCTTCATCCTCTGGGCGCTGTTCAGCCAGGGCACCAGTATTCTCCAGCCGGCCGACTACTATTTTCAGGACCTGACCGAGGTTATCCGCTCTCCACTAATCGACCCGGTACTGGTCCTCCTGACCCTCGCGGGTGACCCTCCGGTGCTGGTGACTGGCAGTCTGCTCATGGCCTGCGCGTTACTGATCCGCGGCTATCCCAGTGCGGCGGTTCATCTGGTGACCGCGCTGGTGCTGACCTCGGTGAGCGTCACCCTGTTGAAGAATGGCCTGGGAGTCGCGCGGCCTACGATCGTCAGTGCACCACCGTCGAGCTTTGCTTTTCCCAGTGGCCACGCCACTGGCATTACGGTATTTGTTGGCATTACCGCCGCCTTTGTGGCCCGGGAATGGACGCCTGCCCGGCGCTGGCGGATCTATGTCCTGTTCAGCATCCCCATGTTGCTGGTGGCCACCAGCCGGATTGCACTGGGGGTGCACTGGTTTACCGATGTGGTGGGGGGCATCCTGCTTGGCCTGGCGATTTCCGGCCTGATTCGGGCCAGTTACAGCCGCTACGACCGCACCCCCCTGTCACCGGATGTGTTTACCCTGTCTGCGGTAGCGTTATGGCTGACTTTTCTGGTGGGTTACCTGTGGTGGCAGTACCCGGCGGCGCTGCTTGCCTATGCCGTAGCCAGCTAGCGCGCTACCGGCTCCCTCGCCCTCACCGGGCGGGACGTGCCGATAACAGATGCTGCAGTTCATCCAGGCGTTCTTTTGCCGCTTCCAGCAGTTTGAGGCTGCGGGAGGCGCTTAACTCCAGGGCGCCCAGCCGTCGATAGGCAGGCACCTGCTCAAACTCTGGCAGCTTCTCGCTGCCACCCGCCGAGATACAGGCATGCAGCCGCGCCACAATCACCAGATCCACCAGTTGCGGCTGGTCGCTGGCGCACTCATAAGACCAGTTATCAGCATGGCGGGCCGCTTCTATAAAACCGGGGGCGAAGTTCCACCGCTCCAGAATGGCAGCGCCAATGTCCCCCTGGAGCTCGGCAATTGCCCGCTCCAGGGCGGCAGGACTGGCCACCAGGCCGGGGTAACGCTCGGCGTGGACCAGCACGGGCACGGCTCCGATATTGTGGAGCAGGCCAGCCAGCAGGGCTTCTTCCGGTTCGATCCTGGTGGCGGACTCTGCCAGCACATAGGCCAGAGCCGCTACGGTGCGCGCTTCTCTCCACAGACTGTCCATGGCCTGCTGTAACTCCGGCTGGCGGCTACGATAGACGTCGCCCAGGGAGAATACGGCAACCAGTTGGCGGGTGGTGTTCATACCCAGCCGGACCACACCGTCACGGACGTTACGAACCTCACTGAAGCCCCGGTACAGGGCACTGTTACAGGCGCGTATCAGCTTGGCGGACATGGCGGGGTCCGCCGTCAGGGCGCGGGCGATATCGTCACTTGAGGTGTCGTCCCGGTCCGCCAGCCGCCGGACCTTCCAGGCGACGTCCGGTAAACTGGGCAGACTTACCTGGTTGGACCTCAGTTCGCGATAGAAAGCCATCAGCAATCGGTGTTCGTCATCGGCATCCATATCACTGCTGCCAGTCTCTTCCGACGACGCTACGGGGGCGGATTGCAATAGCCGGTGCAGCACAGCCTGCTCGATAATCAGGCACTCGCTCGGCTGGATGGCAGTGACGTTGAAACGACGGGGCTGCTGACGGGCAATGGCAGAGGCGGCCGTATCAGTGCCGCCGATGATCGTTGTCTGACGACCGTCCTCGGCAGCGACCTCCAGCGCACCTTCAAGAAGAAAAAACTCCCGGCCGTCCAGGGTGCCTCTCTCAATAAGGCGCTGCCCCGGGCGGTAGGTCCGGCGTTCTGCCCGATTGAGCAGCACCACCAGTTGCTCATCACTCAGACGGCGGAGGGGTTCAAATGCTTTCAGACGGCTTAGAGCCAAGGTTTCGCGGACGGCCATGGCGGGCTCCCTGTTCCTGACAACCGAAACTAACCTTCCGGCAGCTACCGTGTTGCGATTATTATTGCCGGACAGCAAGGCCTGGCTACCAGGCGTCCCGTGTACGCCCGCTCGAAAACCCGGCTTGTGCAGTATTCGGGATCACGGCAATGAAAACAACCATCTGATGCGTCGCCAATCTGGTATCCTCAACGGTTCCGCATCCAACACGTGATCCGCCAGACCCGGCTGCCCCTGTCTGGGGCCCAGGCCCATGTCCGGACGAGACACGGTTAAACTGACTGCTGATTAACGAGAGAGCAACCAATGCCAGAATATCGCTCACGCACCTCCACCGCTGGTCGTAATATGGCGGGGGCACGGGCCCTTTGGCGCGCGACCGGAATGAAAAACGACGATTTCGGTAAACCCATTATCGCCGTCGCCAACTCCTTTACCCAGTTCGTGCCCGGGCACGTTCACCTCAAAGACCTCGGCCAGCTGGTCTGCCGCGAAATCGAAGCGGCCGGCGGAGTTGCCAAGGAATTCAATACCATTGCCGTGGACGATGGCATCGCCATGGGTCACGACGGCATGCTTTACTCGCTGCCGTCCCGGGAAATCATCGCCGACTCGG
>CAYMQO010000038.1:0-11185 GCA_964392405.1 uncultured Marinobacter sp. | reverse complement strand
CTCAGCAATCACCTGCTGCAAAGCCCCTGGCCGAAACTGGTGCGGCTGCGGGAACAGCTTCGGGATACGCTCCGGTCCTGCGACCCGGCACACCCTGACCAGCTGCATGAAGCCCTTCTGGAACCCCTCGGGGATCGTACCCCGGCCCCGGATCATCTGTTGCCGGACACCGGGGTGGGTCTCGATCAGGAGCGCTTTCTATCATCGCCGTTTATCGTTTCGGAACACTACGGTACCCGGGCCAGCACGATTGTTACGGTGGCTAGCAGCGGTGAGGTACGGGTAACTGAGCAACAATGGGGACCGGAGGCCCGTATGGGTGAAAGACAGCAGTTCTGCTGGCAGCGGCCGGATCACGGTTAAGGTTCGGCAGCGCCCATGGCTCTGATATACTGCGAAAACCGACACGCGGCAAGCCGAAGCTGCCCTGTTACCCCTTCGTGAACCTGACGGAGAGCCCAATGGCTGATACCCCGGATACCACCTCTATTGCGGATTTTGAAAAATCACTGGCCGAGCTGGAAAGTCTGGTGCGGGAACTGGAACACGGAGAACTTTCCCTGGAACAGTCCCTCGGGGCCTTTGAGCGGGGCGTTCGGCTAACCCGGGAATGTCAGCAGGCGTTACGTCAGGCCGAACAGCGGGTGGAACAGTTGGTCGAGCGTGACGATGGTACGCTGGAAAGCCAGCCCTTCAGCTCGCCGGAAAACATCGGCGGGGAGTCCGGCTGACCATGCCCCAGGCTCATATAGAAGATTTCCTGGCCACCTGCGCCTCGCTGACCGATCAGGCTCTTGAACAACGCTTACCTCCCATCGACCGTGCACCGAAACGGCTGCATGAGGCCATGCGCTACAGCGTACTGGGAGGCGGTAAACGGATACGCCCGGCCCTGGCCATGGCGACTGCCTGTGCGGTCGGTGGCCAGCCGGAGCAGGCGCTGACCGGCGCCTGCGCGGTGGAGCTGATCCACGCCTATTCCCTGATTCATGATGATCTTCCGGCCATGGACGATGATGACCTTCGGCGTGGCCGTCCCACTACTCATATCCGCTTTGACCAGGCCACTGCGATTCTTGCCGGAGATGCCCTGCAGGCACTGGCATTTGAGTGGCTTGCCGCTGAAACGTCGCTGCCTGCCGGGATTCGCCTGACCATGGTGCAGATACTGGCTGCGGCCAGCGGAACCACTGGCATGGTGGGAGGTCAGGCCATCGACCTGGCAGCCGTAGGCCAGAGCCTGAATCTCGACGAGCTGGAACAGATGCACCGGCGTAAAACCGGTGCGCTGATCGAAGCCAGCATCAGGCTGGGCCTGCTTTCGGCCGCACCGGCTGACGACTCGATCCAGGCACAGTATCAGGCCCCGCTGGACACCTTCGCCCGTGCCATCGGGCTTGCCTTTCAGGTGCAGGACGACCTGCTGGATATAGAAGGCGATACCCAGGTTACCGGCAAGCGCCAGGGCTCTGACGCAGCGCGCAGTAAACCGACCTACCCTGCCCTGATGGGCGTTGACAGTGCCCGGCGGTATCTTGCGACTCTGCTGGACCAGTGCCGCGACAGTCTGGCGGGCTTTGGTCCCGAGGCCGATGCACTCCGGGGAATGGCGGAGTTTGTGGTATCACGGCGCTACTGAAACCCGTGGCTTCATGCCCTATAATGCCCGCTCCAGGCGCCAGCGCGAAACTCGTGCCGGCGGAAGCGGCTATCAGTGTTCCGTCAGAATCGACAGGATTTTCACGGACATCTGATCCGACAGGCTGACGGCAAAGACGAGCCGACAGCCCTGAAATCATCGACACAAGACCCGGACGGATGCAGGACACATTTATCTTCAAGGAAATTCCCGCTCAGCGACCTCATACGCCATTGCTGGATCGCATTGAGGCGCCGGACCAGTTGCGCCTGCTTCCCGCTGAGGATCTCCCGGCACTGGCCCGGGAGTTACGGGCGTTTCTGCTGTGGACAGTGGGCCAGACCGGTGGTCATTTTGGCGCCGGGCTGGGCGTACTGGAGCTGACCATTGCGTTGCATTATGTGTTCAACACGCCCGAGGACCGCCTGGTATGGGATGTGGGCCATCAGGCGTACCCCCACAAGATTCTGACCGGTCGCCGGGAGCAGATGGGCAGCATTCGCCAGAAAGGAGGCCTCGCGGGCTTTCCCAAGCGCTGCGAAAGCGAATACGACACCTTTGGCGTCGGCCATTCCAGCACATCGATCAGTGCTGCCCTCGGTATGGCACTGGCGGCCCGCCAGCAACAGAGTGGCCGTCACAGTATCGCGGTCATCGGTGACGGTGCCATGACGGCAGGCATGGCGTTTGAAGCCCTCAACCATGCCGGTAACCTGGACGCCGACATGCTGGTCATTCTCAATGACAACGACATGTCGATCTCCAAAAACGTTGGCGGTCTGTCCAACTACTTTGCGCGCCTGCTTTCCAGCCGTACCTATAATCAGGTGCGGGACGGTGGCAAACGGGTGCTGCAGGCGGCGCCTCCCCTGATGGCTCTGGCCCGCAAAACGGAAGAGCATTTCAAGGGCATGATCGTGCCGGGCACCCTGTTTGAGGAACTGGGTTTCAACTACATCGGCCCCATTGATGGCCACGATCTGCCGCTGCTGATTTCGACCCTCGAGAACATCCGCAAGCTGGGCGGCCCGCAGTTTCTCCATGTGGTCACCCGCAAGGGCAAGGGTTTTGCGCCAGCCGAGGCGGATCCCATCGGCTATCACGCCATCAACAAGATTGAACCCGTGCCGGCCCACCGGCCTGAGCCGGTCAAGACAGCCTCACCCCGCCCGAAGTATGCCAATGTATTTGGCCAGTGGCTCTGTGACGCTGCGGAACGGGACGAGCGTGTTGTCGGCATTACACCGGCCATGTGTGAAGGCTCGGACCTGCTGGCATTCGCTGAGCGTTTCCCGGACCGTTACCATGACGTGGCCATCGCCGAACAACACGCGGTAACCCTTGCCGCCGGCCTCGCCTGTGACGGTGCCAAGCCGGTGGTGGCGATCTACTCCACGTTCCTGCAGCGGGCCTATGACCAGCTGATTCACGATGTCGCCATCCAGAATCTGGATGTGCTCTTTGCCATAGATCGTGCTGGCCTGGTCGGGGAAGACGGCCCGACCCATGCCGGAGCCTTTGATCTGAGTTACCTCCGCTGCGTGCCCAACATAGTGGTCATGACACCGTCCGATGAGAACGAAACCCGCCAGCTCCTGCACACTGGACTGCTGTACGAAGGGCCAGCTGCGGTCCGCTATCCCAGGGGCACCGGGCCTGGCGTCGCGATCGAGCAGGAGCTTCAGCCCCTGCCCATCGGCCGTGGCCGGGTCGTTCGTGAAGGCGAGTCCGTGGTCATCCTGAACTTCGGCACGCGGTTGGCCGCTGCCCTTGAGGCCGCTGACAAGCTCAACGCAACCGTAGCGGACATGCGCTTTGTGAAACCGTTGGACGAGGCTTTGGTGTCAGAGCTGGTGCACAGCCATGAGGTGGTCGTTACGCTGGAAGAGAACGTTATCGCGGGGGGTGCGGGCAGCGCCGTCACCGAGTATCTGAACCGGGAAGGCATCGCCAGGGCAGTCCTGCAGCTCGGCCTGCCGGATCGTTATGTCGACCACGGCAAGCATCATGAGCTGCTGGAAGAAGTGGGCCTGGATGCGGCTGGTATTGAGGCATCAATCCGTAAACGCCTGGGAACCCGCAAACCTGACCTGAAAGCAGCCCCCTGAATTCAGGAGGGCTGCCATCCGGTTACTGGGGGTCGTCGTCCTGATGGGTTTCCAGCCAGTGACCCAGCTTGCTCTGCTTGGTATTCAGGTAATGCTCATTGTGGGGATTACGGCCCACATGAAGCGGAACCCGCTGGACAATGTCGATGCCCAGCATCCGTAGCGAGTCCACCTTGCGGGGATTGTTGGTCATCAGTTTCAGGCTGCGAATGCCCAGGTGGCCCAGCATGTCCCTGCACATGCTGTAGTCCCGCAGATCAGCGGCAAAACCCAGACGCTCATTGGCTTCTACGGTATCGGCGCCTTCATCCTGCAGCTTGTACGCACGGATCTTGTTAAGCAGGCCGATGCCCCGGCCTTCCTGGCGCAGATACAGCAGGATGCCACGGCCTTCCCGGGCGATGCTGCGCAGCGCCTCTTCCAGCTGATAGCCGCAATCACAACGCATACTGTAAAGCGCATCACCGGTCAGGCATTCGGAATGGGTCCGGGCCAGCATGGGCTCGTCACTGTTCAGATCACCCAGGGTCAGGGCAATGTGCTCCTTGCCGGTGTCCGGCTCCTCAAAACCGTGCATGTCAAAGACACCGAAAGGGGTGGGCAGGCGACAGGTCTGGATGTAGCGAACAGCCACAGTGTATCCTCATGAGTGCTGGTTCAGTAAGCGGGGCATTCTAGCAGAAGGCAGCCAGCCGGCGTAGTTCAAGATGGTCCTCTGGCGATCTGGATCATTCCGCACGCCAGTGACCGCTACGGCCGCCCTTCTTCTCCAGTAACCGGACTCCGGTGATGGTCATGCCCTTGTCCACCGCCTTGCACATGTCGTACAGGGTCAGGGCAGCCACCGTGACTGCCGTCAGCGCTTCCATCTCAACGCCGGTCTGCCCCGCCAGCCTGCAACGGGCTTCAATATGCACGGCGCAGGGGTCCTGCTCGGGTGTAAACGCCAGCTTGACTGATGACAGGTTCAGGGCGTGGCACAGGGGAATCAGCTCGTGGGTTTTCTTCGCGGCCATAATACCGGCGACCCGGGCGACCGCCAACACATCCCCTTTCGGGTGTTCGCCATCCAGGATCATGGCGAGGGTCTGCGCTTCCATCAGGATCCGGCCCTCGGCCACCGCCTCCCGGCTGGTTATGGCCTTGTCGGCCACATCCACCATGCGGGCAGCGCCCTGCTCATCCAGATGAGTCAGCTTGCTCATTGTCTCTCCACCTACAGTTGACTGGACGGGGGCCACCACCAGGAAATTCCCGCCACACCCTGGCCGCCGTGTTTTAATGCCTGGTCAAGATCCTGCGGGCCTACCCCGCCGAGGGCGTAGACCGGGATCAGCGCGTCTTTTACCAGCCCTGAAAACCACTCCCAACCCATGCCTGTGTGCCCCGGGTGGGACGGCGTCGGCAGCACCGGCCCCAAGGTAGCATAGTCCGCTCCGATAGCGGCGGCATGGGCCAACTCTTCACCGTTGTGGCAGGAAACCCCAAACCAGCGGTCTTCCGGAAACGGTCGTGTACTCAAAACCGAAGCCCTGCGCCAGCTCAGATGAACCCCTGCCGCCGGCACCTCGGCCAGGACTTCCGGATGATCATGAATCAGCACGTCAGTGCGGGGCATACCCTCGACGCACAAGCGGACCGCGTCACTATAGTGCGCGGGAGTGAGCGAGGGCAATCTCAGGACCATCATGGGCACGCCTGACGCCTGTACGCCATGCAGGCAGTGGTCGGCCGCAACCTGCGGCGACTCAGTATTACCGGTTATGGCGAGCATTCTCGGCAACCGAACCGCGTTAATGATCGGGCGATTGGCAGCCGGAAAGTCTTCGGCCCGCAGGGAGCCGGGGGATCGCCAGAACACTGGCTGACCTTCCAGGCCTTGCGGCGTACCGGATGACGACCTGGTCTCCCATACATCCAGGAATACCTGCTTGTCGCCGTAATCATGGCGAATGCCAATCAGCGGTTGCAGGCTTTGAGGCTGTACCGAAACACCGGTCTCTTCCCGCAGTTCCCGCACCAGAGCCTGCTGCACCGTTTCGCCCGGCTCCACCTTGCCGCCGGGGAATTCCAGTAACCCGCCCTGATGGGCGCTGTCAGGCCGACGGGCGATCAGTATCTGCCCGTCACGCCAGACCACCCCCACGGCCACATGGATGACCCTGGTTGCCGATCTGGTCATGTCAGGTACGGTACTCGGCGTTGATGGTTACGTAGTCGTGGGAGAAGTCGCAGGTCCAGACACGCTCTTCGACGCGCCCGCGCTTGAGATCAATACGGATGGTGATTTCCTCCTGATCCATCACCGCCTGTCCCCGCGCTTCGGTATAGTCGTCCGCCCGGCCACCGTTGCGAACCAGGCAGACATCGCCGAGGAAGATCTCGATGGCCTCAAGGTCCAGCCCCTCAACACCTGCCCGGCCCACGGCCGCGAGAATGCGGCCCCAGTTGGGGTCTGAAGCGAACAGAGCCGTCTTCACCAGCGGCGAATGCGCTACCGTGTAGGCCACGTCCAGGGCTTCTTTCTGACCGGCGGCACCCGCGACTTCCACCGTGATAAATTTGGTTGCCCCTTCACCGTCCCGCACGATGGCGTGGGCAAGCTCCAGGAACACCTCTTGCAGGGCCTCCCGTAACACCGGGTAGTGCTCGCTCTCGATCGTCGCGACGCCCGCTCCGGCCTGCCCGGTGGCAATCAGCATACAGGCATCGTTGGTAGAGGTATCACCATCAATAGTGATGCGGTTAAACGAGAGCTCCCCCAGCTCGCTGGCCAGCTCCTGCAATACAGACGGGGCGATGGTGGCGTCCGTCGCAATAAAGCCCAGCATGGTGGCCATGTTCGGGCGGATCATCCCCGCGCCCTTGCTGATGCCCGAGATATTGATGGTTTTGCCATCAAGGACCAGTTGCCGGCTGGCGCCCTTGGGACGGGTATCGGTGGTCATGATCCCGGCAGCGGCCTCTGGCCAATGGGCCTCTGACAGATTCGCCAGTGCCTGTGGCAGGCCTGCGACGATGCGGTCCACGGGCAAGGGCTCACCAATGACGCCGGTGGAGAACGGCAATACAGCGTGGGCTTTGTGACCCGCCTCTCTGGCCAGGGCCTCGCAGCAGGCAAGTGCATCCTGCATACCGCGCTCACCGGTGCCAGCGTTGGCGTTACCGGTGTTGATCAGCAGATAACGGGGTTCACCGCGCTCCAGATGCCGGCGGGCCACATGTACTGGCGCCGCGCAGAACTGGTTGGTGGTGAAAATTCCGGCCACATGACTGCCTTCTGCCAGCTCGATGACCACCAGATCCTTCCGTCCCGGCTTCTTGATACCGGCGCTGGCAATGCCCAGCCGGACCCCGGCCACCGGGAAAAACTGTTCGGGCATTGATGCGGGACCAACCGCCATAACTTCCTCCTTCGGCCGCCTCCGGGCGGTTCCGACACTCATGAATCAGGATGAAAAAACCCGCAGCCCCGTCAATACGGGGGTGCGGGCTTGCTGGCTGTAGCGCTACGACCTGATCAGGCAACCTTGCCGCAGCATTGCTTGTACTTCTTGCCAGACCCGCACGGACAGAGCTCGTTACGACCGATCTTTCGGTCCTGTCGCACGAAGGTCTCAGGCGTCTGGGCCGATTCTCCCTCACCACGCTGGGCCTGCTCTGCCTGAGTGGCGCTGGTCTGCTCATGACGCATGCGGGCCGCGGCCAGCTCTTTTTCAAGCTGTTCGCGACGCTGGCGCTCCACTTCTTCCATTTCGTCGCGGGTCTGTACCTTCACATGGCAGAGTACCCGGGTGATGTCCTGCTTCATGGTTTCCAGCATGGACTCAAACAGGTTGAACGCCTCGCGCTTGTACTCCTGCTTGGGATTCTTCTGAGCGTAACCCCGCAGGTGAATACCGCGGCGCAGGTGATCCATGTTGGACAGGTGCTCTTTCCACAGGGTATCGAGGACCTGCAGGAAGACCTGTTTCTCGAATCGGCGCATGGGCTCCTCGCCCACCACTTCTTCCTTGGCCCGGTAAGCTGCCACGACTTCCTCCAGAATGCGCTCCCGGAGTTTCTCTTCATAGAGCTTGTTGTCTTCGTCCAGCCACTGCTGAACCGGTAGCTCAATGGCCATTTCTGACGCCAGATGCGCTTCCAGGCCAGCCACGTCCCACTGCTCAGGCATGCTCTGGGGCGGAATAAACCCGCTGATGGCTTCTTCCACCACATCGGCGCGAATGCCGTCGATAATTTCGGAGATATTATCGGACGCCATGACTTCATTACGCTGCTCGTAAATCACGGTCCGTTGATCATTGGCGACATCGTCGTATTCCAGCAACGTCTTCCGCATATCGAAGTTACGCCCTTCGACCTTGCGCTGGGACTTCTCGATGGCGTTGGTGACCATACGATGTTCGATGGCCTCGCCCTTCTTCATGCCCATGGCCTGCATCAGCTTCTTGACCCGGTCAGGTGCAAAGATGCGCATCAGGTTGTCTTCCAGGGAGAGGAAGAAGCGGGACGACCCCGGGTCGCCCTGACGGCCGGCACGGCCCCTCAGCTGGTTATCGATACGACGGGACTCGTGGCGCTCGGTACCGATAATATGAAGGCCACCGGACGACAGGACCTGCTCGTGGCGCTGCTCCCAGTCCGCCTTGATGGCGTCGATCTGCTCCTGGGTGGGGTTTTCCAGCTCGGCAACTTCGGTTTCCCAGTTACCGCCCAGCATGATGTCCGTGCCTCGGCCTGCCATGTTGGTAGCGATAGTTACCGCGCCGGGGCGCCCTGCCTGGGCAATAACCTGAGCCTCACTTTCGTGGTGCTTGGCGTTAAGAATCTTGTGTTCGATACGCGCCTTTTTCAGCAGCGATGACAACAGCTCTGACGCTTCCACCGACGCTGTACCCACGAGAACCGGCCTGTTTTCGGCAGAAACGCCCTTGATCTCGTCAATGATCGCGTGGAACTTCTCTTCCTGGGTAAGGTAAATCAGATCGTTGTAGTCGATCCGCTGAATCGGCTTGTTGGGCGGAATAACCACCACATCGAGACCATAGATCTGGCGGAATTCAAAAGCTTCGGTGTCGGCGGTACCGGTCATGCCGGCGAGCTTGTCGTACATCCGGAAGTAGTTCTGGAAGGTAGTCGAGGCAAGAGTCTGGCTCTCGGCCTTGATTTCGACCCCTTCTTTCGCCTCTATGGCCTGGTGCAGGCCCTCGCTCCAGCGCCGCCCCGGCATGGTGCGCCCGGTGTGTTCGTCAACGATTACCACCTGTCCGTTCTGTACCAGGTAATCCACCTCCCGGTGGAACAGGTGATGGGCTCGCAGCCCCGAGTGAACATGATGCAGGAGCGCCAGGTTGGCCGCCGAATACAGGTTTTCACCTTCTTTCAACAGGCCACGGCTCAACAGCAGTTGCTCGACCTTTTCGTGACCTGCTTCCGTCAGATCAACCTGGCGGGTCTTCTCATCGACAGTAAAGTCACCACTGGCCTCACCGGTTTCCTCGGAAACCTCACCTTTTTCCAGGGACGGAATCAGGGCGTCGATTTCCCGGTAGAGTTTCGAGCTGTCTTCTGCCGCGCCGGAAATGATCAGCGGCGTACGCGCCTCATCAATCAGGATGGAGTCGACTTCGTCCACGATGGCGTAGTGCAGCGGCCGCTGCACCTTGTCTTCAATGCTGAACGCCATATTGTCGCGCAGATAGTCGAAACCGAACTCGTTATTCGTACCGTAGGTGATATCAGCCTGATAGGCTGCCCGCTTTTCCTCTGTGGACTGGCCGGAAAGTACCACGCCAACGGACATGCCCAGGAACTGGTAAAGCCTGCCCATCCATTCGGAGTCACGACGGGCCAGGTAGTCGTTCACGGTAACGACATGCACGCCGCGGCCGGCGAGGGCATTCAGATAGACCGCCGCCGTGGCCACCAGGGTCTTGCCCTCCCCGGTTTTCATCTCCGCGATATGACCTTCGTGAAGCGTCATGGATCCGATAAGCTGGACATCGAAATGGCGCATGCCCATCACCCGGCGGCTCGCTTCACGTACAGTGGCGAAGGCTTCAGGCAACAACTGGTCGAGGGTTTCGCCCTTTTCGAGCCGGGCACGGAATTCAGCGGTGCGGGCCTGCAGCTGTTCGTCAGTCAGTTCCATGAGTGACTCTTCGAGCTCGTTGATGCGACCGACTACCTTTCGCATCCTTTTGATCTCGCGGGCGTTTTTACTGCCGAACATCGTTGTTGCAAGCTTCGTGAACATAGACCACTGCTTCTTTGATTAAACGGAGGAAGCCGGCATTCTAACCTTATTTTGCAAGAGGGCAAAAGGCGGCCGGCGGTTAGCGGGCGGGTTGATAGCCCCGAAACCGGGGCTGGGTCACATGGAGCCGCTTAAAAGGGGACCGAGGCACTGAATTATTGTCCCGGGGGTGGGCGATGCTTTCGGTAAATTACCGGGCAGCCCGCTGCATGTACTTCACTGGATCCTTCGTCTTGCCGGACTGCAGCACCTCGAAGTGAACGTGGGGACCTGTGGAGCGCCCTGTTGATCCCATACGGGCGATGACCTGGCCTTTCTGGACC
Source organism: uncultured Marinobacter sp. (assembly GCA_964392405.1). Taxonomy (GTDB): domain Bacteria; phylum Pseudomonadota; class Gammaproteobacteria; order Pseudomonadales; family Oleiphilaceae; genus Marinobacter. Next base: position 856 of record CAYMQO010000038.1, on the reverse strand, counting down.
ACCTGGCCGACTTCCACCTCCAGCGACTTGGCATGGGCATAACGGGTCACCAGACCCTGACCATGGTCAATCTCTACCAGGTTGCCATAGCCCCGGCGGTCTTCCGAGACGGTCACCACGCCGGCAGCCACGGCAATAATCTCACTGTCTTCCTTGCCGGCCAGATCCACACCGTTATGCCAGGTGCGCTTGCCAGTAAAGGGATCCGACCGATAGCCAAACCTGGACGACAACCAGCCCCAGGTGATCGGACGACCCGCAACGAAACGCTCATCTTCCAGACGCTGGCTGGAAATCAGGGTATCGAGCAACCGCAATTGCTGCTCGCGGTTCCGAATCTGCTGATCGAGTCCATCAATCATGGCGGTTAACTGCGGGGTCGTGAATGACTCTGCGTCGGCGGCATCTTCTTCCGGACCGCCCACAGCCGGAGCATCGTCAAAACTGAACTCGTCGCTGGCGACGGCTCCGCTTTCAACAAATCGCTGGCCCAGGGCATCCAGACGCAATAGCCGGCCCTGCATCTCGCCGAGGCGCAGGGTCATGGCATCAACCTGTTCCCGTGCGTCCCGCTCAAGCAGCGCGAGTTGTTCCTGCTGCTCCTCCAGGGTCTGCTGCCATTGTGATAACAGGAAGCCGGGTACCACCGGGCGATCAGCTACCTGGGCCATGGCAACCCGATAGCCGGCCCAACCTACGGAGGCGATAAGGAGCAACGCGAAAACTCCGGCGACAAGCAGCTTTCGGCTGTCGAGAGTAAGAACCCGGGAGCGGCCATGCTTTCGGCCTACGAGAATGATGTTCATAATGTCTGACCAGATTGACAGTAACAGACATCCGTGTCTCAAAGACCGAC
>CAYMQO010000037.1:0-11223 GCA_964392405.1 uncultured Marinobacter sp. | reverse complement strand
GTTGTGATGGCAGGTGCATTCGGACGTCTTGTACAATACCATCAAATCCAGCATAACACCGTTTAATGAGTATTCTCTGTAGACGGGTTCCTGTTTTTCGCTAATTCACCGGGGAGGCGTGATGACACTCAGAATCGGCGTGGTAATGGATCCGATCCAGGATATTGCCTTTAAAAAAGACACGTCCCTGGCGATGCTCTGGGCCGCCCGGCAACGGGGGTGGGAGCTGGCTTATATGGAGTTGACGGACCTGTATATGAGCGGCGGCCAGGCCCGGGCGCGGATCCGTACCCTGGATGTCAGAATGGACCCTGCTCACTGGTACACCTTTGGTCAGGAGGACGACATTGCGCTTGGTGAGCTGGACGTTATCCTGATGCGCAAGGACCCGCCGGTGGACCGGGAGTTCCTGATGGCCACCTACATCCTGGCGGCTGCGGAGCGCCAGGGCGCGCTGGTGGTCAACCCGACCCAGGCGCTGCGGGACTGTAACGAGAAACTGTTCGCCACCCAGTTTGAGGACTGCACCCCGCCATTGATTGTCACCAGCTCGGCAGAGCGGTTGCGGGAATTTTACCGGGAGCAGGGGGACGTCATCATGAAGCCGGTAGATGGCATGGGCGGACAGTCCATCTTCCGGGTGAAGGAGAACGACTTCAACCTTGGCGTGATCATCGAAACCCTCACCAACCACGGTCAGCAGCAGTGCATGGCGCAGAAGTACATCCCCGAGATCACGGACGGCGACAAGCGCATCCTGCTGATCGAGGGCGAGCCAGTGCCTTACTCCCTGGCTCGGATTCCGTCAGCCGGTGAGAACCGGGGCAACCTCGCCGCCGGCGGCCGGGGCGAAGGGCGGGAACTGACCGCCCGTGACAGGGAGATCTGTGAGCGGGTCGGGCCGGTGCTGAAGGAGAAAAACCTTATTTTTGTCGGCATCGACGTCATCGGCGACTATCTCACCGAGATCAACGTAACCAGCCCCACCTGTGTGCGGGAGCTGGACAACGCGTTCGGTCTTGATATTGCGGGCCAGCTCATGGATGCCATCGAGCGTCGTCTGGGATAATAGTCCGGCTCTTAATGACACATTCCCGGAAGTTACCCTAATGGCAGCACAGGTCACGGCGAACGATCGCCTGATGTTTACACTGTTTATGGCGCTCGCCCTCCACGCCGTGGTTCTGCTGGGGGTGACCTTCGCCCCCGAGCCGCCCGCCACTACCGCGTCCACTATGGAGATTACCCTGTCCCGTTTTAATGACGAGAAGGCACCGGATGAGGCGGACTTTCTGGCCGCTACTCATCAGCAGGGCAGCGGTGACGCTGAGGAAAAGCTGGAGCAGACGACGCCCGAGGTAGCCGAGGTAGATGCCCGTGAGGTGGCCCCGGTCCAGCCGGAGCCCATGACCGTAACCGAGCCTCAGCCGGCCGCAGAGCAGGAGGTGGTGCAGGCCCAGGCGCCAGCGGAGACCACGGTCGCCATGGAGTCCCGGGAAGAGCCCCCGGAAGAGAAACTGCCAGTGGCTGAGAAAAAGAGCCTGATGGAGCGCAGCCTCGAGATAGCCAGCCTGGAAGCCCGCCTCGACGCCCAGAAACAGGCCTATGCCCGTCGTCCGCGAGTGACCCGGGTGACGGCGGTGTCGGCGATGCAGTCCTCCAGCGCCTGGTACGTTCGCAACTGGGTCGACAAGGTGACACAGGTGGGGAACAGCAATTACCCGCACGAAGCCCGCAGCCGGGGTATCTACGGGGACCTGCGTTTGCTGGTATCCTTACGCAAGGACGGCACCATCAAGGAAGTCAGCATTCTGGAATCGTCGGGCAGTACGGTTCTGGATGATGCCGCCATCCGTATCATCCGTCTGGCGTCCCCTTTTGCGCCCTTCCCGGAGGAAATGCGTGAGAAAACCGATGAGCTTGAAATTATACGGACCTGGTCCTTCCAGCGCCGGGGGCTGTCGTCGGGATGACTGACCCGCAGGCACCCCTGGAAAGCCTCAAGGGGCACTTTCTGGTGGCCTCTCCCTGGCTGGGGGATCCCAATTTCCAGGGTGGCGTTATCTATCTGTGTGATCACAGCGATGACGGCACCTTCGGCCTGCTGATCAACCAGCCGCTGGACGTTTCCCTGGGTGAAATACTCGAACAACTGGATATGGACGGGGAACACCTTGAGGTCCCCGTCTATGGTGGTGGCCCGGTCCAGCAGGAGCGTGGCTTTGTGCTGCACCCGCCCGCGGGTGAGTGGCAGAGTACGGTAGCGGTGACAGACCGTTTGCAGGTGACCACGTCCCGGGACATTCTTCTCGCCATTGGTAACGAAACCGGCCCCGGGCAATATCTGGTGGCCCTGGGCTACGCCGGGTGGAGTGCGGGCCAGCTTGAGCAGGAACTGGCCGGAAACGCCTGGCTGACCTGTCCTGCCACCGAGCAGGTCTTGTTCGACGTGCCCTGGCAGGAGCGGTACAAGGCGGTGCTCGCGCAGATGGGCATCGACCCTGGCCAGCTGGACCAGTCGGTGGGTCATGCCTGAGCAGGCGGTTCAGCAGGTACTGGGGTTTGATTTCGGCTTGCGCCGCATGGGTGTCGCTTTCGGTAGCTCACTGACGGGAACGGCCCGGCCGGTGGCGATGATTCCTGCCCGTGACGGCATACCGGACTGGACTCAGGTTGAACAGCTGCTCGCCGAGTGGCAGCCCGATCGGGTGGTGGTTGGCCTGCCCCTGAATATGGATGGCACCGAGAGTGACATGTGCGCCCGCGCCCGCAAGTTTGGCAAGCGCATCCACGGCCGTTACCACGTGCCGGTGGAAATGATGGATGAGCGCCTGAGCAGCTTCGAGGCCAAGGATACCGTACTGGCCCGGGGTGGCAGCAGCGATTTCGGCCGCCACGGTGTGGACGACCTGGCAGCGGTGCTGATCCTGGAAAGCTGGTTCAACCACCAACGGGACCTGGCTCGAGATTCCACTACGGGAGAGTGATGCTCCATGACTGATTTACCCACCGTGCCCGCCCTGCTTGATCAGCTTGAACAGGCTCTTCGCCAGTATCTGGAGGCGCGAAATATTCACCAGCCACTGATGGTCGGTATCCGTACCGGCGGTGTCTGGATCGCCAGCGAGCTCCATCGGCGCCTGGGTTTGACCGAACCCTGGGGGGAGCTGGATATTTCGTTCTATCGGGACGATTTCAGCCGGATCGGCCTCAACCCCCGGGTCACCCCGTCCCATCTTCCGTTTGATACCGAAAACCGCGACCTGGTGCTGGTGGACGATGTCATCATGTCGGGGCGTACCATTCGCGCTGCCATGAACGAGCTGTTCGATTACGGCCGCCCCAGTACCATTACCCTGGCCGCTTTGCTGGACATGGGGGGCCGTGAACTGCCGATTCAGCCCGATGTGTGCGGCGACCGGCTCAGCCTGCTGCCCACACAGCGGGTGAAATTGCGGGGACCGGATCCGCTGGTGATCGAATTGCGTGAGGTGAAAGCATAATGGCCGAAGAGCTCAACGCCCACGACATGGCCTCCCGCCGTCTTCAACTCACCGAAGACGGCCAGCTGCGGCATTTTATTACACTGGATGGTCTCGACCGTGCCATGCTGACCGATATTCTCGACACCGCTGACTCCTTTATTGAGGTGGGCGAACGGGCCATCAAGAAGGTCCCGCTGTTAAGAGGAAGTACGGTCGTCAACCTGTTCTTCGAGTCCAGCACCCGCACCCGCAGTACCTTCGAGCTTGCGGCCAAGCGATTATCCGCAGACGTGCTGAACCTGGACATCAATACCTCCGCCACCTCCAAGGGCGAGTCCCTGTCCGATACCCTGCTCAACCTGGAAGCCATGGCCAGCGACATGTTCGTGGTGCGCCATTCCCAGAGCGGGGCGCCGCACTTTATTGCTGAGTCAGTGACACCCGGCGTCGCCATTATCAACGCCGGAGACGGCCGCCACGCCCATCCGACCCAGGCCATGCTCGACATGCTGACCATCCGCCAGAACAAACAGCGGTTTGACGGCCTGAAAGTCGCCATTGTGGGCGATATTCTCCATTCCCGTGTGGCCCGTTCCCAGATCCGGGCGCTGCACACCCTAGGTGCGGCTGAAGTCCGGCTGATTGCCCCCGGTACCTTGTTGCCCGCCGATGTGGACAGCCTGGGTTGCACGATTGAATACGACATGAGAAAGGGTATGGCGGACCTGGATGTGGTCATCATGCTGCGCCTTCAGAAAGAACGTATGGAGGGCGCGTTGCTGCCCAGTGAGCGGGAGTTTTACCGGCTGTACGGGCTGGATACGGAAAAGCTGGCGCTGGCCAGGCCGGACTGCATTGTCATGCACCCGGGGCCCATAAACCGTGGCGTTGAAATCGAATCGGCGGTGGCGGACGGGCCGCAATCGGTCATCCTCAATCAGGTGACCAACGGTATCGCGGTCCGGATGGCCGTCATGTCCATGGCCATGAGCGGTCAGGTAGAAGAGCGTGCGGCCCGGGCCCGACGGCAGGGAGGTGACCAGTGAGCGCCAGTCTGCGGATCGAAAACGCGCGAATTATAGGCGATGACACCCCGGTTCATCTGTTAGTGCGGGGAGGCACCATTCAGCGCATGGGGCACGAGCCCATTGCCGACCCTGCGGAGCGGGTCATCGATGCCAGTGGGCTGACGCTCCTGCCAGGTTTTGTGGATCTCTGCTGTAACCTGCGCGAACCGGGTAACGGCCAGAAGGGCAACATTGCCTCCGAAACCCGGGCCGCAGCCCGTGGCGGTTTCACCACCGTCTGCGCATCACCGGACACCTCCCCGGTAAATGACTCCGGCGCTGTTACCAATCTTATCTGTGATGTGGCCCATGCCGAAGCTGCCATTCAGGTGCTGCCGATCGGCGCGGCGACCCGGGGACTGGCCGGAGAGCTACTCAGCGATATGGTGGGACTTAGCAGGGCCGGTTGTGTGGCCTTCAGTAACGGCACCCGGACCATGGCCAACGCCCGTATCCTGCGCCGTTGCATGGCTTATGCCCGGACTTTCGATCTCACGCTGATGCTGCAGCCGATTAACCGTGCCCTGGCTGCTGATGGCTATGCCCACGACGGCAAGGTGGCCGCCCGGCTGGGTCTGCTGGGCGTTCCGGAGGTGGCTGAAACCACGGCTGTGATGGAAATGCTGCTGCTGGCCGAGGAAACCGGTGTGCGTCTGCACCTGGGCCAGCTGTCCTGCGCACGCAGCGTTGAGATGGTGGCTGACGCGCGGCGGCGCGGCGTTGCAGTAACCGCCGATGTGGCGATGCATCAATTAATGTTCACGGAGGAAGCCCTCTCCGGCTTCGACAGTCGCTATCACGTGGTACCGCCACTGCGTACGGAGGCAGACCGGAAGGCTTTGATCAGGGGCGTGGAAGAGGGCGTGATTGACGCCATCGTCAGCCAGCACCAGCCCCACGACTCCGCCGCCAAGAAGGCCCCGCTGGGGGAGACCGAGCCTGGTATGTCCACTGTGGAGAGTGTGTTTTCCATGGGGCTGTCGCTGGTAGCCGGAGGCGAGCTGACCATGGCGGCACTGGTGCGTGCGTTAACGGATGGCCCTGCCGGTGTGGCGGGTTTCAGCAGCCGACTGCAGCAGGGGGCCCCGGCCAGTTTCAGCCTTTGGGATTTGCAGGGTCAGTGGGAGGTAACCCCGGACACTATCATCTCCCGCGGCACCCATGCGCCGGTCTCGGAACAACCCTTGCCCGGCGTGTCCTGCTGGACGGTGGCCGAAGGACGTATTGCCTACCGGCCTGAGTAAAACCGGCTACGGATCCGGCTGTATTGGAGTCCCGGTGCCGTAAAAAAAGCGCCGTGCCGGGAGGCAGGGCGCTTTTTTTAACTTCACGATCTGGTTACAGCTTTGGGCCTGCGGCTACGATGGCGCCGGGTACTTCAAACTTCTTGAAGTTCTCCACGAACTGAGTGATCAGCTCCTTTGCCTTGGCGTCATAGTCTTCCTGGCTGGCCCAGGTGTTACGCGGGTTCAGCAGGTCGCTGTCGACACCGGGTACCGCCTTGGGAACCGACAGGTTCAGGTCTGGCAGGTGCTCGGTTTCGGCGTTATCCAGATCACCGTTCTGGATGGCCGCGATGATGTTGCGCGTGGTGGGGATGCTGAAACGCTCGCCGACGCCGTAGGGGCCGCCGGTCCAGCCAGTATTCACCAGGAAGACCTTGCTGCCGAACGCGTCCATCCGCTTCATCAGCAACTCGGCATAAACGCCAGCCGGCCGCGGGAAGAAGGGCGCACCGAAGCAGGTAGAGAAGGTGGACTTCAGCTTGGAAGACGAACCCATCTCGGTAGAACCGACCAGCGCGGTATAGCCGCTGAGGAAGTGATACGCAGCCGCTTCCTTGCTGAGAATGGATACGGGCGGCAGTACCCCGGTCATGTCGCAGGTCAGGAAAACAATATGGGAGGGCTCGCCAGCCCGGTTTTCCTCAACCCGCTTCTCAACGTGCTCCAGCGGGTAGGCGCAACGGGAGTTTTCGGTCAGGGACACATCGGTATAGTCCGGCTCGCGGGTTTCCTGGTCAATCACCACGTTTTCCACGATCGCGCCAAAGCGGATGGCGTCCCAGATAATCGGCTCGTTCTTCTGGCTGAGATCAATACACTTGGCGTAGCAGCCGCCTTCAATATTGAAAACGGTGCCAGGGCCCCAGCCGTGCTCGTCGTCACCGATCAGGTAACGGTCCGGGTCGGCAGACAGGGTGGTCTTGCCGGTGCCGGACAGTCCGAAGAACAGACAGGTGTCGCCGTTCTCGCCCACGTTGGCGGAGCAGTGCATGGGCAGCACGTCCTTTGCCGGCAGCAGGAAGTTCTGTACCGAGAACATGGCTTTTTTCATCTCACCGGCATAGTGCATGCCGGCCAGCAGAACCTTGCGGGCCGCGAAGTTGATAATGACGGCGCCGTCGCTGTTGGTGCCGTCCCGCTCCGGGTCGCACTCGAAGTGAGCCGCATTCAGAATCTGCCACTCGTCCCGGGCAGACGGGTTGTAGCTTTCGGGGCGGATAAACAGGTTGCGACCGAAGAGGTTCTGCCAGGCTGTTTCTGTGCGCATCTGTACCGGCAGGTAATGGGCCGGGTCAGAACCAACGTGCACGTGAGAGAGGAAGTGGTCTCTGGCTGACAGGTAGCTTTCTACCCTGTCCCAGAGCGCATCGAATTTTTCCGGGTCAAAAGGTCGGTTGATCGGTCCCCAGTGGATGGCGTCCTGGGTGCCAGGCTCCTGAACGATAAACCGATCCATCGGTGACCGGCCCGTACGCTTGCCGGTCTTGACGACCAGCGAACCGTTAGCGGCCAGTTGACCTTCTTGTCTTTCCAGTGCCAGCTCGACCAACCGCGCTGAGCTTAGATCTGTATAGGTTGTGCTCACTTCGACCTCGCCCTCAAGGTGTCTTTGGACTGCTCAGTCAGCCGGGCCCGGGGACAACGGCGGGCTGGTGGAATTCTGAACAGTCGGGTCAATTCAGGCGCGCTATTATGCCAGACGCAGCCTAAAAAAACGACAGCCCCGGAAGCCTTGTGGTACCGCATCCCGAGGCTGATGTGTCGGATTAATGGAGAGTATGACCAGCAAACAGCTGGTCGATGTCAATTCTCTGGAAACGATAGGTGGTGTTGCAGAACTGACAGTCCATCTCAATAGTACCCTGTTCATCCAGAATGCTGTAGCACTCATCCTTGCCGATGGAGCTCAGCGCGGCCAGGGTGCGGTCGCGGTTGCAGGTACACCGGAACGCCACGGGTTCCCGCTCAAACAGGCGTACGTCTTCTTCGTGGAATAGCCGGTGCAGGACGGTCTCGCTATCCAGCTCCAGCAGTTCCTCAGCTTTAATGGTGGCGGCAAGATGTCCCACCCGTTCCCAGAGCTCGTTGTCTTCGTCGGTGGCTCCCGGCAGACGCTGAATCAGCAGGCCGGCACTGTGGGTGCCATCCGCAAACAGGAACAGTCGGGTGGCCAGCTGCTCCGAGCGCTCAAAGTATTCCTCCAGCGCGCCGGCAAGGGTTTCCGATTCACGGGGTACCACGCCCTGGTAACGCTGCCCCTGTTCCGGGGTAATGGTAATGGCCATGCGGCCATCGCCCAGCAACTGGTGCAGGTCACCAGCCTCAACGGTGGCTTCATCCGCAACCCGGGCGATGCCCCGGACATAACGATCGTGGCTGCATTCCGCCAGCAAGGTGGTGATCGGGCCTTCGCCGCTGGCCTGTAACGCCAGCGAGCCATTGAACTTGAGAGTGCTGCTCATAAGGACACTCGCCACCAGGGATTCACCCAGTAGCCGGGCAACCGGTTCGGGATACCGGGTCTGCTTCAGGATGTCGCCATACGAATCGTGAAGATGGACCCAGGCGCCACGGATCTGGCTGTGTTCAAAAAGAAATTTGCGAAACTGGTCGCTGGCTTTCATCGGGAGCTCCGAAAGAACTTGGGGCAGCGGGTCACAGACCCTGCTGCTCACGGAATTTCTGAATGTCCCGCCGATCCTTCTTGGTCGGTCGACGGGCTGGGGGGAGTTGGGCTGCCTGCATCGTTTTGCGCTGCCAGGCTCGATCTTCCCGACGACGGATACTGTCTTCGGTCTCGTGATAGAGGGTTTGCGCTTCCGGGGCACCCCGGCGCTTATCCGAAACTCCGTCAATAACGACGACTTTTTCCTGCCAGCCGAGTCGTAAGCGGATGGTGGCGCCGGTCTCCACGGTTTTACCGGGCTTGCAGCGCTGGTCATTATAATGGACCTTGCCGCCCTCGATGGCTTCTTTGGCCAGGGTGCGCGTTTTATAGAAACGGGCGGCCCAGAGCCATTTGTCGAGACGTACCGCAGATTTTTCGGTGTCGGTGTGTCTGGCGCTCATGTTCCTCTCGTGGCAGAGCTGTGAGGTGCCGTGGCTTCTATTATAGCGACCCGTTACCGGCTTTGGCAGGGGGCCGGCCGATCAGGTCGGGAAGGACTTCCTCGAAATGACGCACTGCCGGGATGTGCGGGTGTATCTCCAGGTCCGGTTTCTGGCTGTCAGGAGCGAGAATGGCAAGGCATTGTCCGATGCCTGCCTGGCGGGCGCTTTCCAGTACTGGCAGACTGTCATCCACCATGATGGCCCGTTCGCGGCGATGGGTGTGGTGGTCCAGAAGGCGGTCCCAGAATGCCTGTTCTTCCTTGGCGGCGCCGAGATCGTGGCTGGAGATGATCCTGTCCACCAGTTGATCCAGTCCGGTCCGGTCCAGTTTCAGCTTCAGCGGGTCCGGGTGGCAATTGGTCAGAATGATGGGTGTCAACCGGTTGCGGCGCAAGGCCTGAAGAAATTCTTTCACTCGCGGACGGTAGGCGATACGGTCGCCGACTTCGGCCTTGAGCGCGGTGATGTTCAGGCTCAGGCGTTCACTCCAGTAATCGGTGCAGTACCAGTTGAGGCTGCCCCGTTCCGCCATGATCATGGGCAGAATCTGATCGCGCGCCTGCTGCGGTGAGAGGCCATTGGCCTCACCGAAACGGAGGGGAAGGTGTTCGAGCCAGAAATGGTTGTCGAAATGCAGATCAAGCAGTGTTCCGTCCATATCCAGGAACACCTGATCGGCTTTTGACCAGTCAATCATCAGCGGGGCACCCTGTCAGTTCTTAAAACTGCAGGCTGCCCAAGTTTGTCATGCCGCGCAAGTAGGGGAATTACTCAGAAACCACCGTCTGCTTGCGGCCCGAGGTGGTGCAGCCCAGGCAACGCACGAATGTCGCTTTGGCCGGTCCCTTGACCAGTACCTCGCCGGCCTCTGCCGCGTTGCCGCCCAGCAGTGAGAACGGCAGGGACACAATGTAAACCGCGGTACCCACAACGGTAGTTGCCAGTAACAGGGGGCGAACCAGAACCGCATCGCCGGTCATGGCCAGGGCGGATGGCTTCTCTTCTACAGCCTGGGCGTGGGCAAGGGAGGAAAAGCCGATCAGGCAGGCCGCCAGAGCGGTCAGCAGAGTGCGGGATAGGCGCTTGTACATCATGTCAGTCTCCTGGTTCCTGATTCGTCGCAGGTCGTCAGAAGCCTGCGTTATTAAAGGATTCTGTCACAAGTGTAACCGAAATGCCGTTATCTGGTGCCGCAAATGTGACCAATTTAGCTGAGTGGGCTGCCAATCTGCCTGAGTTCGGGGGATTATCGCTGACAACGGGTGCAATAAACGGTGCTGCGCTGGTTCATGCGAATCTCACGGAGCGGTCGCTGGCATTCCGGGCAGGGCTGACCACGCCGGCCGTAGACCAGCAGTGACTGGGCGAAATACCCGGGTTTTCCGTCACTGTTCACGAAGTCCCGCAACGTAGTGCCGCCGGCCAGGATGGCTGCTGCCAGGGTTTCTTTCACCGCTTCAGCCAGTTGATGGTAGCGGGCCGCGCTGATGCGTCCGGCGGGGCGGTTGGGGTGAATGCCTGTTTTGAACAGTGCTTCGTTCGCGTAGATATTGCCGACCCCGACGACAATCCGGTTGTCCATCAGGAAGCTTTTGATGGGCGATTTACGGCCCCGTGAGCGACGGAACAGGTAAGGTCCGTTGAACTCTTCACTCAGCGGCTCCGGGCCCAGGTCGGCCAATAACGCATGGTGAGCGGGGTCATCTGTCCAAAGCCAGCAGCCAAAGCGGCGGGGGTCGTTAAAACGCAGGCGGACCCCATCGGTGAACACCAGGTCAATATGGTCGTGCTTCTGCGGTGGGCTCCCGTCGCTGATTACGCGCAGGCTGCCGGACATACCCAGGTGGACGATCACTGTGCCCTGGTCAAAATGCAACAGCAGATACTTGGCGCGGCGGTCTGCCTCCCGAAGTGTGGCACCCGCCAGGCGCACGGGAAGGTCGTCGGGCACGGGCCAGCGTAACCGGCGATCACGGATGATCAGCTCCTCCACGATCTTGTGTTCCGCATGGGGCGCAATACCCCGGCGGGTGGTTTCAACTTCGGGCAGTTCGGGCAAGACGGACTCCTGAGTAAACGGTAACAAAAGACTGTGCGAAAGCCGTTGTTTGGGCGAACAGGTGTACGCTAGAGTGATGCTAAGCCTGTGCCTTTGCACAGCTGCCGCTCGACGGCCACCGGCTAATTCGTAAGTTGAGGAATCTTGTATGTGGTATAATGGTCTCCTGGACCTGACCTGGGTCCAGCTGATACTGGTTACCCTGGTATTAACGC
>CAYMQO010000036.1:0-11346 GCA_964392405.1 uncultured Marinobacter sp. | reverse complement strand
TTTTAAGAAGTTGCATTGCAACAGCCCTTATCGAGTTCACTAACACATCCGAGAAAAGCTACGCTGAGCACAAGGGCCTGCACTCAGTAACTCGTCATCATCGTGAGAGCACGACTTCTTCCATGGAATTAGGCGTCACCCGGATTCTGACGGTGCTACGTTCCTGCTCCAGCTCCGGGTTAGTGTCTACAGCAGCCTTCGAGTATTTGGTGATTTGGAGGTCAATGACCGCTGCATCTACCAGGCCTGACTCCCGCCATTCGGCATCGAGAACCTGCCCCCTTTGCTCAAGTCTGAATACGTTCGTTTCAGGCTGCTCATCGAAGGTCGAGACCGTCAGGTAATACCGAAACCGGCATGTACCCCGGGTCTCTGGAAAACACGACGATTCAATAACCGGAACCTCAATCAATCGCACGAACAACGGCTTATCAATGTCCGGTGAAGCAGCGTTCAAATCCCGAATCTGGCCATAAGCTACCGCCTCCCTGAACCCCGTATCCAGTGATGAGCATCCGACCAGAATCAGGAAAAATGCAAAAAAAACTATTTTCATGCGGACCTCTAGTGTCACGTCTGGGTAATCCGTTTATTTATTATCAATAACACTCAGCTTTGCTCGCGTCACTGAAGTCATAATCGATTCTGCACTCTTGTGCCAGCGGAACGGCTTTGCCAGTTTCTCATTATGAGTTTGGATAAAGCGACGAATCGCCTTCTTAAGTTCGCCGACACTGGTAAAAATGCCACGGTACAAAGCGCGGCGTTCCAGTTGACCAAACCAGCCCTCCACGGCATTCAGCCAAGAGGCGCTGGTTGGTGTGAAGTGAAGCTTGAACCGGGGATGCTTTTCCAGCCAGGCCTTCACTTCTGGTGTTTTGTGAGTCGAGCTGTTGTCCAGAATCAGATGAAGGTCCTGCTCTTTCGGTGTTTCTCGATCAATTTGTCGCAGAAGATCGAGAAACTCTTTGGCGCGGTTACGCTGTGTGCAGCTTTGGTTGAGTGCGATCCAGTGCCTGGATCTGCGTTTTTTCGTCAACCGACAGCACCAGCGCGTTATCCGGCGGATTCAGGTACAGGCCAACGACATCGAAAACCTTCTCAGCAAAGTCTGGATCGTTGCTTATTTTGAAGGTTTTCAGCCGGTGTGGTTTCAGGTCAGCCGCTTTCCAGATCTGATGCACTTGCCAGCGGCTAACACCGGCATATTCGGCCATCAACCGGACGCTCCAGTGGGTAGATTCCTTGGGCAGCTTTTTGACCGTGTCATCAAGAATAGCTTTAACCTTTTTCTGGTCCAGCTTTCTGGGTTGTCCGGGTCTTGGAGCATCTTGCAGGCCAGCCAGACCCTGCTCGATATAACGGTTACGCCACTTGAAAACGGTAGGCGTACTGGTCTCCAGTCGCTCGGCCGCCACTTTCGGTGACTCGCCAGCATTCAGGGCCAGAACAATCCGAGCGCGTTGAACAAGATTCTGACTCAAAGTGCTTGTTCGTAACCAGCTTTCCAACTCCAACTGATCATTCACGGTAAGATTAAAGGGTGCTGGTTTCCGTGCCACAATGGGATCTCCAAGCCGGTGAAAAACGACCTGAATTATAGCATATTGACGCTAAGGAATTACCCAGACGGTACACTAGTTTACGGAAAAATGTATATGATCTTTGTGTCCTGATATCTGGTGAGACTCTCCGAGTTTCTTTTTAAACAATGGGCCAAAGTTTTCTCTTATATGTACATAAGACTCAGCCCGATTTTGAAAAGCATCTGTAATCGCTTTCACAGCCAGGTTCGACGAATACGCCACAGACATTTTGAGCCCATTTATTCTCGAGATATCTACTGCTTTCCCTTCGCCCTGAACATGCCGGCTTGGAAAGACATGCTGATCATTCGCGGAGGAGATATAGATTTTCTCCAGGATATATCCTGATGCCACCTCGGGCGATAAAATATGCTTCAAAAGATCCAAACCCTTTGATCCACACTTCTATTCACATTTTCGGAGAACTCAATGGAAACGCCATTTACTGAGCCAGGAATACTGGTCATAAAAACTCCTTTTAAATATTTTACCTTTCAGCAGGACAGCAATATCCCTTGCCAATTTCTATGGATCATCTACAGAAGGAAACCTGAAAGTGTACACGGTAGAATCAGACAGATTCTAAATTTGTGCATTTTCCATTGCACTGCGGGCCATCCATGCACAGAATCATCCCTAAAACCCGAAATACTTGCAACACCTAAACAGATCTTGGATGGCATAAACATAGAAGAGTAATACAGTCGGGCCCTCAGAAGAGGGTTGTGAACGCTCTCGAGCACGTAAAACCGCCAAGGCCGGAACGACAGTTACTTCAGGTGACAAATCGGCATCTGGCGGGATCGTCGTGCAACCCGCCGCCCCAAAACCTGTTCATGATTTAATATTACGGGGAGCAGATACTTGAACTGCGTATCAGTTCAGCAACCCGCTTCCTTCAATCCATTAACATCCCCCATCTCGCAGCGCGCACCAAAGCAGGCCACTGAGCGATTTTCAGAGCGAATCCCTTGTAACCTGGCCATGTAGCGAGGGTTTCCGGTTATTAATTACTGTTACTCTACTGTCGGCTTTATGCTTGCTTTACTGATTAGGCTTCGCGGACGTAGCCATATCGATCTGGCCGAGGCCGAACTGCTGATATCACTAACCACCCATGAAAGGGAGATTCCATGGCTCCATACCGAATAGCGAAACAACTGGCAAACGCGGGACTGATGCTCTCCGCACTGACCGTCTCCGGTTCCCTAATGGCAGCCCCGCCCGAGCTTTCGGTTGAGGGCTCCACCATCACGGCCAACGGAGAGGCCGCCAGCCTTAGCGGTATGAGCCTGTTCTGGTCCAACACAGGCTGGGGTGGCGAGAAATACTACACGGCCGGGTCCGTGGATGGCGTAAAGACGTTCTTTGAGGGCAATCTGGTGCGTGCCGCCATGGGCGTCGAGGAGAGTGGGGGTTACCTTTCCGACCGCGAAGGCAATCTCCAGCGCGTGTATGAGGTGGTGGACGCCGCCATTGCCAACGACATGTACGTGATTATCGACTGGCACTCCCACTACGCCCATGAATACGAGCAGGAAGCCATCGAGTTCTTCGAAACCATGGCCCGCAAGTACGGCGATACCAGCCACGTGATCTATGAAATCTTCAACGAACCCAAGAACGATGTAACCTGGTCAGGCCATGTCAAACCCTACGCCGAGCGGGTTATCGCGGCCATTCGTGCCATCGACCCTGACAACCTTATTGTGGTGGGTTCTCCCACCTGGTCCCAGGACGTGGACGTCGCGGCCAGCGATCCCATCGAGGGCTACGACAACATCGCTTACACGCTCCACTTTTACGCAGGCACTCACGGCCAGGCGCTACGGGATAAAGCCGTGCGGGCCATGGACCAGGGCGTCGCGCTGTTCGTTACGGAATGGGGCAGCGTCAACGCCAATGGCGATGGCGGACTGGCCAGGGCCGAAACCGACCGATGGGTTGCCTTCATGAAGGAACACTCCATTGGCAATGCCAACTGGGCACTCAACGACAAAAGCGAAGGGGCATCCGCCCTCAGGCCGGGCGCGTCCACCCAGGGTCAATGGTCTGACAGTGATTTGACCGACTCTGGTCGCTACGTCAGAAACCTGATCCGGACCTGGCCAGACAAGACCGGTGATTCGGGCTCCGGCAATGAGGACGATAATGGCTCCGGCACACCGGATGATCCGGATGGGTCAGATGGCGATACCAACGGCGGCTACCAGGGGCAAGCCAATTTGCCGGGACGTATTGAGGCTGAAAACTACAACGGCGCCCAGGACACCACCCCGGGCAATATCAGCACCTATTCGTTCTCCAACTGCCAATACCACGGCCTGGACGTTGACATTGAAAACGCCTCCCAGGGCACCTGCAACATTGGCTGGACCGAAGCCGGCGAGTCCCTGACCTATAAGGTGGGCTCCGCAGGGGGCACGTTCGACATTAATGTCGGCCTGGCCAGCCAGTTCAACGGTCGCCGCGTCCAGGTGGATGTCAACGGCACCTACGCCGGCGAAGTGTCAACCAATGGGGCGGGCTGGCAAAGCTGGTCCACCGAGACCATCCGCAACGTGACCATCCCCGACGATGCCACCATCACGGTGACCTTCCTCGACGGGCAGACCAACCTGGACTACCTGGATTTCGAGCGTACCGGTGATGGCAGCCCAACCCCCGCTCCGGGCGATGGGGACGGCGACGAAGAGGAAGGTAACGAACCAGAACCAGGCTCCCCGTCCGTAAGCTGCTCTATTAACCGCACGGATGCCTGGCAGAGCGGTTTCGTTCTGGGCGACATCCAGGTGACAAATACGAGCGATGAGGCGCTGAACTGGCAGGTTGCCGTGGAGTTCGACAACCCGGTTTCCTTAAGCCAGAGCTGGTCTTCCAATGTCATCTCCACCGACGATAGCCGAATCGTCTTCGAGGGTGCCAGCTACAATCGTCAGCTGGCCCCTGGTCAGTCAACAAGCTTTGGCTTCACTGGCGGACACGGTGGCAACCTGGGCGATGTGCGCTGCGTCGGGCAGTAGTCGTCAAACTCTGAAGCCTCTCCCTGAAACCGCGACCCTCGTCGCGGTTTTTTTATGCCCTTCATCGGCCCCGAAGCGCAGAATTTTCCTCCCCGAAGCCGATTGCCCCATGCCCTACTTGATGCTATTTTTGATGCAATATTGCACCATTTTTGAGGAACAGGCCATGCGCACCACCGTGACCATCGATGATGAGCTTTACCAGAAGGCGCTGGAGATGGCGGACCCCGGAACGGACAAGGCAGAACTTTTCCGGGAAGCCATGCGCACGTTCGTGCGGATCCGGGCCGCCAAGCGCCTGGCTGCGCTCGGCAGTGCGGCTCCAGACATGTCAGAGATTGCTCGCCGCAGGGAAAAACCTGATTCATGAACGTGTTGGTAGACACCTCCGTCTGGGTCAACCATTTTCGTGTCGGCAACTCCGACCTCGTGGCATTGTTGCTATCCGACCGGGTGCTGACTCACCCCATGGTCGTCGCGGAGCTGGCCTGTGGAACGCCTCCCGCACCCCGCTCCAGAACCCTCGAGGATATCGGACTCCTCCAACCCGCCAGCCAGGCCAGCCTGGAAGAAGTCAGGGAGCTCGTGGAACGTGAAAAACTCGATGGGCTAGGGTGCGGCCTGGTGGATATGGCGCTATTGGCATCCACCCTGATAACACCGGACGCCTGTCTCTGGACCTTCGATAAACGATTGGCGAAGCTGGCCAGACGCTTTAGCGTCGACTTCTCGCTTCACTGACACATAATCAACCGTCTTCTGCAAAACGTCATTACATGGTCTATCCTGATACAGGTATGCTCCTAATCTGAAAGGAGATCCCATGAACACCAACTGGCTGAAACCCCTTGGCATTGCGGCTGCACTGTCCTTCACGGCCAATGTAGCCTCTGCGGAAACCGTGAAAGTGGTCACCGACCCGAGTTTTGTCCCTTTTGAAATGATGGACCAGGAAACCGGCGAGATGATCGGTTTCGACATGGAAATCATCGCCGAAGTGGCGGAGCGGGCCGGATTCGAGTACGACCTGCAGACCATGGACTTCAACGGCATTATTCCCGCCCTGCAGACCGGCAACGTTGACATTGCCATCGCCGGTATCACCATTACCGAGGAGCGTGAGGAAATTGTCGACTTTTCCGACCCTTACTACGATTCCGGCCTGCGCATCATGGTTCGCGCCGACAACGAGGAAGTGGAAGGCATTGAGGACCTGGAAGGCCTGAAGATCGGCACCAAGATCGGCAGCACCAGTTACGACTTCCTCACCAGGGAACTGGATGACAACGAAGGCGTCACCCCCTACCCCGGTAGCTCCGACATGTACATGGCTCTGATGAGCCGCTCTGTGGATGCGGTTTTCTACGACGCCCCCAACGTCGGCTATTTTGCCCAGACCAAGGGCGAGGGCCGGGTCAAGACGGTAGGGCCACTGTATGAAGGCCAGCAGTACGGCATTGCTCTGAAGGATGGCAGTGAATGGGTGGACGAGGTCAATGAAGCCCTCGCCTCCATGAAGGAAGACGGTACCTACGACGAGATCTACAAGAAGTGGTTCGGCGAACTGCCGGAAGACGAATAAACCACGGACATTCCCGACCAGATGTCGGAGCCAGGCGGCTCCGGCATCTCCTTCCTGAACTGAACTGAACGGAGAAAGAGAACGTGGAGTCTCAGTTCCAGTTCGACTGGCAGGCTGCCATCGATTCCATCCCTTTTTTGCTCAAGGGCGTCCCCTATACCCTGCTGATTTCCTTCGGTGGTCTGGCCATCGGCTTTGTACTGGGTATCTTTTTCGGGCTGCTGAGCATCAACAAACACTGGTTCCTGCGCTGGCCGGCTACCGCCTACATTGAGGTATTCAGGGGCACGCCGATCCTGGTGCAGGTGCTCTTTATATTCTATGGTCTGCCGGACCTTATCGGCGGCCCCATTGATCCGCTGACAGCCGGTATTGCCGCGATCGCCCTGAATTCAGGCGCCTATATCTCGGAAGTGGTTCGCGGTGGCGTGCAGTCCATCGACAAGGGTCAGACCGAAGCGGGCCTGTCGCTGGGCCTGTCACGCACCCAGACCTTCTGGTCCATTGTGTGGCCCCAGGCGTTCCGTCGGATGATCCCGCCACTTGGGAACCAGGCCATCGTCTCCATCAAGGACACCTCGCTGTTCTCGGTGATCGGCGTGGGCGAGCTGGTTCGTCAGGGCCAGGTCTACATCGCCAACACCTTTACGGCATTCGAGGTGTACTTCGTGGTGGCGATTCTGTACCTGATGATCACCCTGTCGTTGTCACTGATTCTGCGCCTGGTTGAGCGGCGCGGCCTGACGTCGGTTTAAGGAGCGGGCACGATGAGCCAGATTGTGAAAATTGAGGGCATGAACAAGTACTTCGGTGACCTGCATGTGCTGAAGGATATCAACCTGTCGGTGGACGCCGGCGAGGTGGTGGTGATTATCGGCGCCAGCGGCTCCGGAAAATCCACGCTGATCCGCTGTGTGAACGGGCTTGAGCAGTTCGAATCCGGTCATCTGGAAGTGGATAGCCACCCGCTGTCGCCCAAGGGCGGCAACCAGAAGTCCCTTTCGGAGATCCGCAAGGAAGTGGGCATGGTGTTCCAGCAGTTCAACCTGTTCCCCCACCTGACGGTGAAGAAGAACATCATGCTGGCACCCATGAAGGTGAAGGACGAGCCCCAGGTGGTCGCCAATGGCACCGCCGAACGTCTGTTACAACGTGTGGGCATTGCCGACCAGGCGAACAAGTATCCCAGTCATCTGTCCGGTGGTCAGCAACAACGGGTGGCCATTGCCCGGGCACTTGCCATGGAGCCAAAGCTGATGCTGTTTGATGAGCCCACCTCCGCCCTGGACCCGGAGATGATCGGCGAGGTGCTGGATGTCATGCGGGAGCTGGCCAAGGAAGGCATGACCATGATGGTGGTCACCCACGAGATGGGCTTCGCCCGCGAGGTGGCCGACCGGGTCTTCTACATCCACGAGGGTCAGATTGTGGAGGAAGGCAAGCCTGAGGATGTCTTCGACAATCCGCAGAATGAGAGGACTCAGTCGTTTCTTTCACGGGTACTGAAGCACTGACTTTCCCCAATCCTTGGTTAACTGTATTATCCTGTTTGGTTAACAGCGAATCATCCAACAACCGAACCGGAGCCAACCATGCGCAATGCCGACCTGGTCGCCCGTGACCTGAAATCCGTCTGGCACCCCTGTACCCAGATGAAGGACCACGAATCCCTGCCACTGATTCCCATCAAGAAAGGGGAAGGCGTCTGGCTGGAAGACTTTGAAGGCAACCGCTATATCGACGCCGTCAGCTCCTGGTGGGTCAACCTGTTCGGCCATGCCAACCCGCGCATCAATGGTGCCATCCGCGACCAGATCGAAAAGCTTGAGCACGTCATCCTTGCCGGCTTCAGCCACGAACCTGTAGTGGAATTGTCTGAGCGACTGATCGAAGTTACCCCGGAAGGCCTGAACAAATGCTTCTATGCCGACAACGGCTCATCGGCCATCGAAGCCGCCCTCAAGATGAGCTATCACTACTGGAAGAATCACGGCAAGCCGGGCAAGAAGAACTTCGTCAATCTGTCCAACAGCTACCACGGTGAAACCCTGGGCGCCCTGGCACTGGGTGATGTCGCCCTGTACAAGGACACCTATCAGCCCCTGCTGATGGAAGTGCTCACCGCACCGTCACCGGACGCCTTCAACAAGGAACCGGGGGAAACCGACGAGGAATACGCCCTGCGGCAGTTCGAAGCCATGGAGCAGCTCCTGGCCGAAAAGCACGACGAAATCTGCGCCGTGGTGGTCGAGCCGTTGATCCAGTGCGCCGGCGGCATGCGCATGCACCACCCCATCTACCATACCAAGCTGCGTGAAGCCTGCGACCGGTATGGCGTCCACCTGATTGCTGACGAAATTGCCGTGGGTTTTGGCCGCACCGGCACCATGTTCGCCTGTGAGCAGTCCGGCATAACGCCAGATTTTATGTGCCTTTCCAAAGGCCTGACCGCAGGCTACCTGCCGTTGTCCGTCGTGCTGACAACGGATACGGTTTATAACGCCTTCTACGACGACTACGAGACATTGCGGGCGTTCCTGCACAGTCACAGTTACACCGGTAACCCCATCGGCTGCGCCGTGGCGCTGGCGTCACTGGACATCTTCCGGGACGACAACGTGATTGAGGCCAACAAGGCCCTGTCCCGGACCATGGCAGAGTCCGTTGCCCACCTGGCGGATCATCCCAACGTAGGTGACATCCGCCAGACCGGCATGACCCTGGCCATCGAAATGGTAAAGGACCGGAAAACCCGGGAACCCTTCCCCTGGCAGGAGCGCCGGGGTATTCGTGTCTACCAGCACTCCCTCACCCGCGAGGCGCTGCTGCGTCCCCTGGGGAACGTGGTCTACTTTATGCCGCCTTATGTCATTACCGAAGACCAGATCCGGCACCTGGCACAGGTAGCCACTGAAGGGATTAACCTCGCGGTACGCGACTGAGGCCAGCACCGCCGGGCAAGGCAATCGCCGAGAACCCCTGCCCGGCTGTTCCGGCTTTTCCGGCTTTTCCGGCTTTCCATCTGGCGCACAGGGGCCGTTTTTGGGTACCCTGAGTCTTCTTTTTTAACAGGCCTTTTATCCACCTCTGATTTTCCCGGGACAGACTCATCCGTGCGATCCCCCCGAATCTATACCAGCGAAGCCCTCAACAGCGGCCAGACCGTCACGCTGGATGACAACGCGGCTCACCATGTGGGCAAGGTGCTGCGCATGCAGCCTGGTCAGTCGCTGGTCCTGTTTAATGGCGATGGCGCCAACTATCCCGCCCAGCTTGATGCCGTTGGCAAAAAACAGATAACTGCCCGGATACTGGGACAGGAACCGGGCACCTGTGAACCTGGCCTTCGCATTGTGCTTGGGCAGGTGATCTCCAAGGGCGATCGTATGGACTATGCGGTGCAGAAAAGTACCGAGCTGGGTGTGCATACCATTGTCCCCCTGACCAGCACCCGCTGCGACGTGCGCCTGAAGGGAGACCGGGAAGACAAGCGCATCCGCCACTGGCAACAGGTCGCCATCAGTGCTGCGGAACAGTGTGGGCGGGCCACCGTGCCGGCTATTGCGCCTCTCACCACCGTCAGTGACTGGCTCGGGCAAGACCACGGCTGTGACCTGGGCCTGGTGCTGCACCACCGCACGGGTCCGGCACTGCATCAGATCGACCCGCCCCGGCAGGGTGTGGCCCTGCTGATCGGCCCCGAAGGAGGTCTGACGGAAGAGGAAATTGCCCAGGCAGAGGCACGGGGCTTCCAACCTACGGCCATTGGACCAAGAGTGCTGCGTACGGAAACCGCGCCCGTGGCTGCGATTACCCTGTGCCAATGGCTCTGGGGCGACTTCCGCCAGTGACGGATGAGCACCGCGATGGGCGGATACCAGACGGCGGCGGCCGACTGTATTATACTGCGACAGACTATATTTACGGCTGACCGCCGGAAATCCAGAGTTTTACGGAGACGCATGGGATGCCGGGTATCTTTTCCTGGGTAAAAAGCAGGCTCAGCCCGGAGACCGAATCACCACCTCGTGAAAAGCGCTACCGGCGATCCCAAAGCCAGGTTCAGTCAGCCGCCGGCCATTCCCCCGGAGAGCGCCTCAACAACCATCTGTTTTGCTGGTTGCTGGATTGCGGTCCGCGACAACTGGAAACACCGTCACCGTTCACCCGGAAAGTACTGGCCGAGATAGAACTCCGGCTGGAGAAAAACCGGCTGGAAGAGCTCCCCAGACAGCCACTGACGCTCCCTACCCTGTTACGGACGTTATCCAGGGAATCCACCACCCGCAAAGAGGTGGTGGACATTATTCTCAGCGACGCGTCGCTGACGGACCAGGTGCTTCAGGTCGCGAACAGTCCGTTTTTCCGGACCGGGGACCAGACCATCGAAACCGTCGATCAGGCGGTCTTTGTGCTGGGTCTCGATGGCATCCGCAACGTCGTATCCGCCTCGGTAATGCGGCCCATGCTGGCAGCCCGCAATTCCACGGAATCCACGTTTACCCAGCGGGTCTGGCGCTGGGGCCTCGGCTGTGCCCGGGCCTCCGAACTGGTGGCACTCAGCCGCCATGAAGACAGCACCACCTGTTTTATGGCCGGCCTGCTGCCGGCCCTCGCCTATCTGACCCTGCGCCGGGAGGTCCAGACCATTGTCAGCCGCCGGTATCCCGGGCAGCAGGCAACGCCCCAGATGTGCCATGTGGTCATGACAGGTTTCGGCTGGATAACCGCCCGCAAGGCCGCCGACGCCTGGGGATTACCTGACCGTTACCATGAGCTGCTGGATGGAGCGGAATTCCCCGCAGACAAGAAGCCACCATCGTCTCTGAATGACGGCCTGATCCTGGGCACCCGGGAAATACTCCGGAACGCCCACCAACGCAACCTGCCGGAAGAGGAGCTGGAGTCCCTGGTCGCCCTGGATCCTGAACAGCTCACCAGAATGCGCCAGTCCCTGTCACGTTTCCTCGCGGAGGGTCCCTCCAGCCGTTGATGCCAGCTGGGGACGCAGCAGCTCGGCAAACGTGCGAGTGTAGTCGGCGGTGACGATGCGGCGCATTTCGGATGGCAATATGTCTGGCAGACGCTCCATCAGCCCTTCCTCGTCTTCCCGCACGACCCCCAGCACGTCGCCCACCTGGATCAGTTCCAGGGC